>CAMFOZ010000082.1 GCA_945971245.1 uncultured Lactobacillus sp. | reverse complement strand
CCGTAGAATATTAACGTTTTAATACATCTAATATATTAAATAAAACCAATAAAAATTAATTTAGTCTATTGACTTTCTCATAATTTGTTATAAGCTATAGTCATAAATCGAAGAGGCGCAGCCAACACTAGTAGTTGACCGGAGCGATGCCAAGCATTGATGGTCAGTGAACAGGGCGGCTGCCGAAGCGCTCAGTCAGGCACGGCTGGGTTTGCTGGGGCGTGGTTGAATAAGCCACGGACTGTCGCAGGACAATAAGAGCCTGCGTTGCGCTATCGACAGATTAAATGGATAATCAATGAGATCCACTGTTTGTTCGCGCAAACAGTGGATTTTTTTAATAGGTCGACTCCCCGCCGTAAAAGCATTGGAGGAAAGACAGATGAATGAGCAATTAACTGAGAACCAGATTAACGCTGCTGGGCACCTGACGATTGGCGGCTGTGACGCCGTCGAATTGGCCCACAAGTACGGGACCCCGCTGGTGGTTTACGACGTCAGCAAGATCCGCGACCAAATCCGCCGCTTTGAGAAGGTCTTCGCTGCCAACCACGTCGACCACGTGGTCAGCTACGCCAGCAAGGCCTTCGCGGCAGTGGCCATGTATCAGGTGGCCGCAGCGGAGGGCGCGCACATCGACGTGGTCTCCGGTGGGGAACTCTACACGGCAATCAAGGCCGGTTTCCCGATGGATCGGGTTAGCTTCCACGGTAACAACAAGTCACGCGAGGAGCTGCAGATGGCCATCCGTCATCATGTCGGCGTGATCATCCTGGACAACTTCCATGAGATCGACCTCCTCGCCGACCTGCTGGAAGAAAACGATGCCCAGATCAAGGTCATGCTCCGGATCACTCCGGGGATCTCGGCCCACACTAATAAGTACATCCAGACTGGCCAGGTTGACAGCAAGTTCGGCTTTGACCTGAAATCCGGTCAGGCAGATGAAGCCCTGGAGAAGGTGCTGGCCAACCCGCGGATGGAAATGCTCGGGCTGCACGCCCACATCGGTTCACAGATCTTTGAACTGGCCGGCTTTGAAGGGGTTGCCGATAAGCTGGTCGAGGTGGCCGACCACTGGCAGACTAAGTACGGCTACCAGGCCAAAGTTATCAACGTAGGCGGGGGCTTCGGCATTCGCTACGTCAGCGCCGACCACCCCCTGATGCCAGAGGACTTCGTGGACGCCATCATCAAGGCGATCAAGCAGACGATCGCCAAGACCAACCTGGCAATGCCGGCCATCTGGATTGAGCCGGGCCGGTCGATCGTCGGCCCCGCGGGTTACAACCTCTACACGGTCGGTTCCCGCAAGGACGTTCCGGGATTGAAGCCGTACGTGACCGTCGACGGGGGGATGGGCGATAACATTCGGCCCGCCCTCTATCAGGCCCAATACGAAACGGTCCTGGCCAACGACCCCAAGGCGCCGATCAAGGAACACGTTCGTCTGGCCGGCAAGTACTGTGAGTCCGGCGACATCCTGAGTCAGGATCAGGGGTTGCCGGCTACCAAGCCCGGCGATGTCCTGGCAATGCTGGACACCGGGGCCTATGGCTACTCGATGGCCTCCAATTACAACCGCAACCCGCGGCCGGCAGTGGTCTTCGTCGAGAATGGCCGCGACCAACTGGTAATTGAACGTGAGAGCTACGCCGATCTGGTTCGCCTGGACCGGCCATACCAACAACAGTAATTATTTATTCCTTATTAATATGTAGAAAGAGGTTATCCACATGGCAGAATTAGACGCACAAGCAATTATCAACTACATCGGCAATGCTCCCAAGAAGACACCCGTTAAGGTCTACCTGCGCGGGGACCTGGCGGGGCTGGAATTCCCGGACGACATCCAGCACTTTACTGAGGCCCACAGCGGGGTAATCTTCGGTGACTGGTCCGTCGTCAAGCCATTCCTCGACCAGGCCGGGGATAAGATCGCGGACTACCACATCGAAAACGACGCCCGCAATTCCGCTGTTCCGTTGCTGGACCTGAAGGGGATCAACGCCCGGATCGAACCGGGGGCTATCATCCGTGACAAGGTCCTGATTGGTGACAATGCCGTCATCATGATGGGGGCCACGATCAACATCGGTGCGGAGATCGGTGCTGACTCCATGATTGACATGGGGGCCATCCTCGGCGGCCGGGCCATCGTCGGCAAGCATTGTCACATCGGTGCCGGCACTGTTCTGGCTGGGGTAGTGGAACCCGCTTCCGCCCAACCGGTCCGGATCGATGACAACGTCCTGATCGGGGCCAACGCCGTGGTGATCGAAGGGGTCCACGTCGGTGAAGGGGCCGTAGTTGCGGCTGGGGCCATCGTCACCCATGACGTCGCTCCCCACACCATGGTTGCCGGGGTGCCGGCCAAGTTCATCAAGAACGTTGACCAGCAGACCGAAAGCAAGACGGCCTTGGAAGACGACCTTAGAAAGCTGTAGGGTGAGCAGATGCTAACGGAAGAACAACTGATTCAGGTGCGGCGCCATCTCCACGAGATCCCGGAGCTGGCGTTACACGAAACGCAAACCCATGACTACCTATTAAAAGTGATCAAAGGATTCAACCAAACCAACCTGGAGATCCGGGTGCCGGAAGAACTGCCGACCGCCATCCTGGTCCTGGTCCACGGGAGCGCTCCGCAGCGGACGATCGGCTACCGGACTGATATCGACGCCCTGCCGGTGACGGAGCAGACGGGCCTGCCGTTTGCCTCCCACCATCCGGGGGTCATGCACGCCTGTGGCCATGACATCCACATGACCGTGGCCCTGGGAGTTCTGAGCTACTTCAGCGACCACCAGCCCAAGGACAACCTGCTCTTCTTCTTCCAACCGGCGGAAGAGAGTGACTACGGCGGTAAGCGGGCTTACGAGGCCGGGGTCTTCACCGGTAAGTGGCGGCCCGACGAATTCTATGGTCTGCACGATAACCCGGACCTCCCAGCCGGGGCGATTGGTTGCCGGATGGGGACCCTGTTCGCCGGGACGACCGAGGTCAACATCGATATCAACGGGAAGGGCGGTCATGCCGCCTACCCGCAGGATGCCAATGACACCGTGGTCGCTGCGGCCAGTCTGATCATGCAGGTCCAGACGATCATCTCCCGGAACATCGACCCGATTGCCAGCGGGGTGATCACCCTGGGCAAGGTCCGCGGGGGCACGATCCGGAACGTCATTGCGGGGCACACCCGCATTGAGGGGACGATCCGCGGCCTGACCCAGAAGATGATCGAGTACATCGACCACCGCCTACAGGCCGTCTGTGATGGGGTCGCCGCCAGCTTCGGTCTGGAAGTCAAGTTGGGGCTCAACCAGGGCGGCTACTGGCCGGTCGAGAACAATCCGGCACTGACCCGGCGCTTCATCGACTACATGCAGCAGGCTCCTGACGTTAACTTTATTGAGACCGCGCCAGCCATGACCGGTGAGGACTTCGGCTACCTGTTGGCCCAGTTCCCCGGGACGATGTTCTGGCTCGGGGTCGAGGATGATTCACAACTCCACTCGGCAACCCTGACGCCCAACGAGGACGCCATCCAGAAGGGTGTCGATGCGATTACCGGTTTCCTGAATTACCGGATGCAAGAGAATTAATTGGAGGATAAAAATATGACAACTTTACAAGACGCAGATTTATTGACCGCAATCGTAACGCCATTTGACGGTGACAACCATATTAACTTTGACAGCCTGAAGACGCTGACCAACCAACTGATCGACGCCGGCAGCAACGGCTTTGTCATCGGGGGGACCACGGGTGAAACCCCAACCCTCTCCCATGACGAGAAGATCCAGCTCTACCAAGGCTTTGGCAAGATCGTTGATGGTCGTGTTCCCGTTATCGCCGGGACCGGGTCCAACAACACCCAGGAGACCATCGACTTCACCAATGAAGTTGCCGCAATTGACGGTATCGACTATGCTCTGGTCGTTGTACCACCGTACAACAAGCCTAACCAGCGGGGGATGATCGCCCACTTCACTGCTGTGGCTGACCAAGTCAAGATTCCAATTATTATCTACAACATTCCGGGCCGGACCGGGGTCAAGATGGATGCCCAAACCGTTGTGGAACTGTCCCAACACCCGAACATCGCCGGGGTCAAGCAGTGTGCCTCCCTCGAAGAGATGGAATACATCATCGAACACGCTGCCGATGACTTCGCAATCTTCTCCGGTGAGGACGCCCAAGCATTGACGGCTCGCGTCCTCGGGGCTAACGGGGTTATCTCCGTGGCTTCCCACTGCTACGCAAAGGAGATGCGGCAGATGTACGACCAACTGTACGCGGGTGACTACCAGAAGGCCGGTCAGCTGCAACGTCTCCTGACCCCTAAGATGGCTGCCCTCTTCATGTACCCATCACCATCACCGGTCAAGGCCGTATTGAACGCCCAAGGCTTCAACGTTGGTGGCTGCCGGCTGCCAATCCTCTCCCTGAATGATGAGGAGAAGCACGCTCTGGAAGGCGCCCTGGACCTGCCAGCCGACTCCCTGAGCGCTCAAGACCTGCCGCAGGACTTGTAAAAGGGTGGTGACAAGCATGAAGAAAGTTTTGATTGCCGGTGCCGCCGGTGCGATGGGGCAGAAGGCCGTGGAGCTGGTCAACTCCCTGCCTGATGTCCAACTGACGGCCGTTTTGGCACCCCACCTGGTTGCGGATCAAGCCGCCCAGTATCATCTGGAGTCAACGGTAAAGATCTATCACCAGCTGGCCGACATTGAGGACGGTATTGCGGATGTCTGGGTCGACTTTACCCTGCCAGACGCCGTCTACGAAAACGTCAAGTTCGCTATCCAGCACGGGATGCGGCCGATTGTCGGCACAACCGGGTTGACCGATGACCAGGAAGATGAATTGGCCCGGCTCAGCGAAGAACAAGGCCTGGGCGGGCTGATCGCCCCGAACTTCGGAATGTCTGCGGTGCTCTTAATGAAGTTCGCCAAGGAGGCCGCAGCCTACTTCCCGGATGTTGAGATTATCGAGATGCACCACGCCGACAAGAAAGATGCCCCATCCGGGACGGCCCTGAGCACGGCCAAGCTGATCGACCAGGTTCGTGAAGAGCACGAGACCAGTCCCGATGAGCAGGAGAGCCTGCCCGGTTCCCGCGGTGGTGACTACCACGGCATCAAGATCCACGCTGTCCGCCTGCCGGGCTACATTGCCCACGAGCAGGTCCTCTTCGGGGGTGCTGGCGAGGCCCTGACCATCCGGCAGGACTCCTTTGACCGCCAGTCCTTCATGAGTGGGGTCAAGGTTGCCTTAGAGAAGATTGACCAATTGGACCACCTGGTGATTGGCCTAGAGAATATCCTTTAGCACAGAGAGAAAGAAGAATTGTCATATGAGTAAGGAATATAATGTCGCAATTTTAGGGGCTACCGGTGCTGTCGGTACCCGCATGATTCAGCAGTTGGAACAATCAACCATTCCGGTCAAGAGTCTGAAACTCCTGGCCTCCAGCCGGTCCGCTGGTAAGCAGCTCCAATTCAAGGGACAACCGATCACGGTCGAAGAAGCCACACCCGATTCCTTTGAGGGGATCGACTTGGTCCTTTCATCGGCTGGTGGGAGCGTCTCAAAGAAGCTGCTGCCGGAAGCCGTCAAGCGCGGGGCTGTCTGTGTCGATAACACCAGTGCCTTCCGGATGGAACCGGACGTACCATTGGTAGTGCCCGAAGTTAACGAAGCGGCATTGAAGAACCACCACGGAATTGTGGCTAACCCGAACTGCTCAACCATTCAGATGGTCGTGGCCCTGGAACCAATCCGCAAGGCGTTCGGCCTCAAGCAGGTCATCGTTTCCACCTACCAGGCCGCTTCCGGTGCCGGCCAATCTGCCCTGAACGAACTGAAGCAGGAAGCTCAGGACTACCTGGACGGTAAGGATATCGAAGACGATGCTAAGATCCTGCCAACCAAGGGGGACAAGAAGCACTATCCACTGGCCTTCAACCTTCTGCCGCAGATCGATGTCTTCGAGGATAACGGCTACACCCATGAGGAATGGAAGATGATCCACGAGACCAAGAAGATCATGCTGAATGACATGAACGCCAAGGATATTAAGGTCACTGCTACCTGTGTCCGGGTTCCCGTTCCGATCGCCCATGGTGAAACAGTCTACTTCACGGTTGATGACCCGAGTGTGACCGTGGACCAGCTGCGGGAAGCACTTAAGGGGGCGCCGGGCGTGGTTCTGCAGGATGACCCTGCTCACCAGGTCTACCCACAACCACTGAATGCAGTTGGCAAGCGTGACACCTTTGTTGGTCGTCTGCGGGCTGACGAAGAGAATCCAGGTTCCTTCAATATGTGGGTTGTAGCCGATAACCTCCTGAAGGGGGCGGCCTGGAACACGGTTGAGAATGCTGAATGCCTGGTTAAGGATAATCTCATCTAAAGTATGATCAAATTTTCATAATTAACTTTTTATATGGAATAATGTGACTCTCTTTAACTAACAAACGTAAATTTAAGAGAAGTCAATAATTTGACCTGATAACTATTAATAAATACCGACCAGCTGGCTTTTGATTGCGAAAAGTTGGTCGGTATTTTATATGTTAGAATGTTTGAATATTTATAGTAGATCGAATGTTCGCTATACTATTGGGCCAAATAATGCTACAGTTAATACTGTATGTTTAACTAATTTATTAATTTTTGTATAAAATGATTCTTAGGAAGGAAGTTTTGCTTATGGTAAAACGAGCACACCATCGTTCAGCAGTTCGTCATGTGTTGGCTGGAACAATTGGTACCTTAGGAGCACTTGCGGTATCAACCCAAGTCGCTAGTGCTAACCATGTTATCGTGAAGGCGGGAGACACTGTTTGGAAGATTGCCCAGGAGCATCACGCCACAGTTTCCGCTATTGAAAATGCCAACGCAAACGCCATCAAGAAGGTCAGCGACAGTGTTGACCTGATCTACGCCGGCCAACAGCTGACGCTTCCTGGTAATGACACTACGATGCAGGCGGACGAAAACGGTCGCTACACCGTCAAGCCCGGTGATACCTTAAGCGAAATTGCCCAGAACTTCCACGTTTCCGTTGCTACCTTGATGGCCTGGAACGGTCTGACCAGTAACCAACTCTACATTGGCCAACAGCTGATCGTTAACGCTCAGGGAGCAACGGTTACCCCAGCTGCTTCCGTTGTTACCACTCAAGCATCTGTTACGGATGTGGCCCCAGTTGCTAGCGTTGCGCCAGAGACTGATCAAGAAATGGCTTCAGTTGCTTCCGATAATCAGGCACCGGTTCAATCAGCTAGTGCGGACCAACAAGTAGCAGCCGATCCTACCAGTGCAGCTAGTTCAAACGCTACTGATACGGCAATGAATACCGTGTCTGCTGCCAATACTAACTCCACCACGCCGGCTAGTGTCTCCGCTGCTACCCAGATGGTGGAAGCGGGCACGACCCATAGTGCTAGTGGTACGGTCATTTCAAATGGCGCTAGTCAGGCTAACACGACTTCTGCCACCACTTCAGCCGCAACGGTAGAAGCAAATGCAGCGGCCTTCGCAACGTCCACAGCATCAGCAACGACTAGTTCTGCAGCAACGTCAACCGCTGCTGTTTCTGCCGCTCCAGTGTCTACTGCTACGACCACGCCGGTTTCTACTACGCCAGTCTCCACGGCAAGTGCTACGACGCCTGTTTCCGCAGTAACGTCCACGGCAACTGCTTCCGTAGCCCCAGCACCGACGACGCCAGTGTCAGCTAACACCAACATTTCTGCAGCACCGCAACCGGTTGCTTCCCAAGCAGTTACTAGTGCTAGCCAGGCGCCAGCTTCTCAAGCAACGAGCCAAGCACCAGCCCAAAGTCAGGCTGCTGCTACGACGACTCCAGCTCAACCGCAGAGTAGCGCTAGCCAGGACCTTCATTCTGGTTCCGTTGTCAGCCTGGCAGTAAAGATTGCTAATACCAACAGCGTTCCTTACGTTTGGGGTGGCTCCTCACTGAGCGGGATGGACTGCTCTGGTCTGGTCGACTATGTTTACGCTAATGCAGAAGGTAAGCAATTGCCACACAACACGGTTGCTCTGGAAAGTTGCGTTAATCAGCACTCCGTCAGTGAAGCCCAGCCTGGGGATATCCTCTTCTGGGGTCAACACGGGGCAACTTACCACTGTGCAATCTACACCGGTAACAACCAGTTCGTTGCTGCTGCTAAGCCTGGAACCAACGTGGCTTCCTACACGATCAGCCCATACTTCGAACCAAGCTTTGCCGGCACGGTTAAGTAAATTAGAAAACTATCATCAGAAAGTAACAGAAGTGTAACGCTGTAAGGGTTAACTTTTTCGGTAAAGCATGCTATTTTAATTGTATTGCAATTTGTTAATTGCTTTAAATATTTACTAAGTTGATTGGGAGTGTTTAAAGTGAGTAATAAACATGAGATCGAAGAAGAATTAAACCAGGCTCAGGCGCGTTTAGACGCCCTCTGCCAAAATGAAGCAACGAGCGATGACTACAGTGGCCAGACGGTGACTGTTCATCCAACCTGTGGTGATGAGATGCAATCCTTGCGTGAGGAATGCAGTAACTTGCAGATCATCCTCGAGGCAATGGAAGCTTCTGAAGACTAAAAAGAAAAAGCATTTGGATTT
>CAMFOZ010000081.1 GCA_945971245.1 uncultured Lactobacillus sp. | reverse complement strand
ACACGCCAGCCCTTAAAGCAAATGGGATTACTTTAGATTGGCCTCAACCGTGTGCATTTGAGGCACATGCCAGCCCTTTAAATTAAAGCAAATGTGATTACTTTAGCTAGGCCTCAACCAGATGTAGTTAGAGCATATGCTAACCTTGTACTTAATTAGGAGATTAAGCATTTCAGGCCTCAACCGTGCACAATTGAAGAACATGCTGGCCTGATAGCATAACTAATCATACGATTATGTTGGCTTCAACCGTGCGCAACTAGAACACATGTTAGCCAGCCCAAAGCTCATTTGTTTCGGGACTGTAGGCCTCAGCTGTGTGCAAATTGAACATGTGCTAGCCTATTCAATTGTCTAGGCCGCGGTAATGGAAGTCTTGATATTATATTCTCAGAGTGAAATATTGTTTGATTAAACAGCAAAATGGGGATGCTCGTGTTCTGGAGCATCCCCATTAATTAGTTTTCAGTTATTTTTCGTTTTGAATGTCAAACACGTTTTTTGTTACGCTGTTCAGTATTTCTTTGGCATCTTCGTATTCGTTCTCATTTAGGACGAACACCGCCCGGCACCGCAGATCATCCCTAACTGTTTTAGAAAGTGTGTCTTTCAGGTTAGAGTGCCCAGCCAGCGACGACCAGTTCTTAACCACGTAGAATTTGTCGTGGCCGCCGTGAAACTTGCCGCCGATGATTCTTTTCGGCTGTTTTCCAGGGGTGGAAGTCTCTTTAACCAGCTGATAGCAATCAATCACTTGTACTGTCTTATCCCCTAATGTTTCTTTAGCTAGGGTTAGCGTATCAATAGGCACGTAGCTCAGGCCACTCAAACTCGGCTCAATAACAGTCAGGCACCGTTCTTCTTTTCCAACTGAGTTGTAAGCCAACTTGATCCGATCAATTAGTGGGCGTACCTGTGCTGCTAGTTGGTCCAGATAAATATCATTAGGGGCGTAGCCAGCTGGTATATTGCCCTTACTTAGCCAGCCATTAATGACAACCATCCCCTCCGGATCAAGTTCAGGCAGTACCTGTTGCTGAAATTTATTAGTAAACTTGCGGGTCAGTGGCTTAAATTGCCTGTTTCCCATTGCACTGTAAAAGCCGTCGGCAACCATATCCGGAATACAAAGTACCAGGGAATGCTGATATGCCACACAGGCCTGAACAGTTTCGATGGCGTAGTCAGATATCCCACCGAGTTTCTTTGTCTTAGCGTTATAGTGCATCCCCCCAAACTTGTTAAAGATCGTGAAGTCGTCGAACAGCAGAACAAACTTATATGTCTCAGCAAGCTTATCAAGGGTTGCAAGTAGCCATTTAATGCCGGGGAAGCTATCCTGCCCCAGTAGGCTTTTCCAGACTGTGTAGTTAGTGTTCGGCGTTACAACGGGCAGTTTCATTGCTTGGCTAATTACACGAGCCAAAGAAGCAAAATTGCCCATTTTGAGTATGAGATAAAATTCCTGAGGGTCATACTCTCGACTCAATTCTTCTTCAATCAACCACTTTAACCGGTAGAACGGTAAAGGGTCATCCCCGGTTTCATATTCTGTACGTAAAAAGCTAGGACCAGCACCAGCTTGTTTGCTGATCTGGCCCAGCTCTTTTTGTAGTTTTAAGGCATTAATCATGAACTCACACCTCCTACAGCAGGTCTAGCTGCTCTGAACCGTGTTTTGAGCCATTCTGAGTGGTCGCCTGCTCAGCTGGTTTGCCATTCTGCCCAGGCTCCGTAGGCGTATTCTCAGGAGCATCTGCTGGCATAGTTGGCTGTGCCGGCTGCTGATGGGGTTGAGTAGCTTTACCCGGTTCCTCAACCAGCTTGCTTGACGGCTGTGTTTCCTTTGACACTGGTTTAGCTGCCGGCTGCTGATCTGCTGCCGGCTTCTTAGTTGTCTTCCCCTTTGGCTTCTTGACCGGCTTAGGTTTATCGTCGTCATCGTCGTCGTTCACTACCCGCTTAATTGGTGCCTGTGGAAAGGCATCACGGTGGATCTCAACTAGTTCCTGCTTGGATACAGGAGTGAAGCTCTTGAAGTATGGGTCGATGTGACATAGGCCCTTCCAAGTACGATAACGGGTGTCTAACCGTAATTGCTTAGCACTGTGTGGTAACTCGTAATCTTGATGGTAGTCCTCAAAATTACTGAGTGCTTCGTGGTAGGCATACCGTTGCCCATCAGGTGTAACTAAAACATAGATAACATGGTCGTAGTGTTGTACTGCCATTGTATAAGCATCCCCTTAGTGTGTACCGGCTCAGTAACGACGGTAGTGACGGTAGTGACGCCGCCGGGAAGCGTAGCGAATAGCAATAATCATGAAGACCACTGCAATAGCAATTGTTAACGGATTGTGACTGTACATCAGACTCCGTGCTAGGTAAAGCCCAGCTAAGATCAAGTGCAACATAATATAGATCCTTCCTTCAAGATTCCTTTTTCTTCAACAAGTTAATCAAAATCTAGTGGTGTTCAACGTAGTAGTAGAGTGAATAGACACTGCCAGGGAACTTAGGGTCATATTCCTTCACCAGTTCCTTAAAGTCCTGAAAGCCGGGTTTCTCACCATTCTTGTAGCAGTCAATTGCCACATCTGCCCAGGCATCTAGGAAGCCTTTGTGGGAGTTGATAAATGCCTTATTCAGGATCTTGTTCTGGCGGTGTTTCTCACGTTGTTTCTTTGATGGGTGCTTGTAAGCCCAGGCGGCATGTGCTTTTTGAGCGGTCCGGTAGCCATAGCCTTGTGCGTCGTCTAAGATCTTACCCGTCTCAGGGTCAACGATCACAAAGCGCCCATTCGGCAATGGCTTAGCTTTTACTTTTTCAGTCATACATCATCGCTCCTATTTTGTAGTTTTTCAGTTCTGCCCAGGCTGTCAGTTAAGCATCCCCTAAGTGTCATTAAACTTCTGGCCGCGCTTTCCTCATCCACAGGCGCGCCGACCTCATCCAACAGCTTAGTATGGAAGCAAGTCGTCCACCTTAACGCCCAGGGCATTGCTAACGTGTTCCAGCAGGGCCAGACCTGGGGCACGCTTGCATAGCATAACGTTAGCTAAGGTGCCCACGTTTACGCCAGCCTTCTCAGCCAGTTCGTTTTGAGCTAGGCCTTTGATCTTTGCCATTTTGGCAATGATCTTGGATACGCCGGCAATGAATTCTTCTTTCGTATGTGGTGTCTTGCTTGCTAGGCCGATACTGTAATTAAATTTGCCGTCGAGAGTGTCAGAAACTAGTACTCCGGTAGCAATTGCAATCTGGTAGGCCCGATAAGCAGATGGCATCTGGATACCTTGTACGTAGTGGTTAACGGTACCCAGACTAATGCCCGTGGCATCTGCTAAGTTCTTATGGGTTAGCCCATGCTCGTGAAGAACATGGGCCAGCCCCGTTCCATAAGCTTTTTGAATTTCTTTGGTATTGAAGCTGGTCATGTTTATATCCCCCTTAGTCTAATTCGTTCTTGATATCTTCCAGCAGTGCGTCCAGATCGTCTTTGAAGTCGTCCAGATTCATTTTGTTTTCAGTCATTGAAGTCCAGTCATGGTGGATAACTACCAGGCGGAGTTCCTGCCGATATGGGTCAGTAGGAATTTCATCGTAGTAATCCGACAGCTGATCGAAAATTCCTTGGCGGTCGCCAGCTTCGATTGAGTCGTAGCTATCAGCCCATTCAGGAATTGCTTGTAGTAAGTACTCGTCCTGGGCTTCATCGCCGTTGCTGGACCGTAGCAAGGTAATTTCGATATCCTGATTAAGTGCCCAGTAGCTGAGCCGCTTGCTCTCAGGAGTCGCGTTATATCTCTTTACGAGGTCCTTGAGTTTGTCAATATCCTTGCTTGAAACATTAACCATGTATTCCATAGTGATTATCTCCTTGTTCTGTTCTTTGTTGATAGGCTTTCCTTATCAACAACTATATAATAACATATTATATTAGATTGTCAATACATATAGCTAATTAATTTCAATTTGTTACAAATTATTTTGAAAAGGGCGCCCAAATTTTCGCATCCCCAGCCAAGCTTTTATAATTAGTATGGCGTGGGAGCCTTACGTAGACGTGCAATTGTGAGTACTGTTTCTCTCAACTTATGGATGTGAAAAAGGCCGCTCCTAATGAGTGGCCTTTGCTTATCCGAGTTGTCAATTCCAATTAGTCCTCGTCAGCATAACTAATGCTGAGCCGGTTATCATCACTCAGTGGTTTCTCATCATCAAATGGTGAGATTGCCTTAGCTTCTTCCGGCTTGCCAGTAGCAACATTAAACACCATTAGTGGTTGTTGCCGGATGCTTAGCGGCAGACTTTCCAAGTAGTTGAGCATCTCTTTAATCGTTAGTCCATAGACGTCGTGGCGAATTGTTGGCCCTTCCCAGCCACTGATCTGGCCTTTACCAATAGCACCAATATTTTCTTCTTGGCCTTTGGACCAGTTAAACAGCATTAACGGGTCATTTTGGTGAGCTTCCTGTACCCCGCTCAGAGTCTTGATTGCGTCATTAATTTTCATGATGATTATCTCCTTTATCAAACACGTTTAACTTCTTTTTCAATATTCTCCGGGGCCACTGGCTGGTAGCTTAATTTCTCCCAGTCAACGGTTGAGTCCTGCACCTGGTCAACTGGCACATGAACCGTTAAGCAATAGCCATCTTCACCGTTATCTTCCAGCAGATCGCCCATCCAGCCGCCCAGGGCATCGTTCATAGTGTCCTTCGTCGGGAAGAAGTAGATTGCCGGCTTTTTCTCACCACAGTCAAAGGCATTATCGCCAACTTGTGGGATCAAGCCCTGCTTGAAGATTGAGTTAAGACTCTCGCTTGTAGTGACGTGGTAAAGTGTGACAAGCTTTTGAGTATTATGTTTCTTTGTTGATGTAGTAATCATTGCTAACTCACCTCTTGAAAAATCCTTAATTCTTTCAACAATTATATATTACCACCATATTTCTTTCTTGTCAATATGTATACTATTAGAGTATAAAATAAACCCCCGGCGTTTGCCGAGGGTTTTTATTGTTACAGCCAAGGCTCAGTTCCAGTTACCACACGCTTATAGCTGGCACCTTTGGCGTCCATAACGTCTACTAAGTATTCTGAGTCATCATAGGTGTATTCACTCATGAACTCCTTGATTGATCCCCAATTTAGCTTTCTCAAGAGCCGGAGTAACTTTTTCTTGTTAACGTATAAGTTTGAGTAAACAACTTCATTGTTAATGTATTGGCAAGTTTCAATTTTCACAGTAATTATCTCCTTTGTTTAATTCCTTATTCTTTCAACAACTATATAATAACATATTATATCTAATTGTCAATACATATAGAAAAGAATTTTAAAATATAAGCACCGCCAGATATCATTCCCGGAGCCACGGCACTAGTGTGAACAGTAGCTCGTAAATGTTTTCTAGCGGTGCGAACAGAACAAGAGCGCTTCACTAGCTATCGGTCCATTTGATAGCATTGTTTAGCACAACTATATTATATCACAGTGAACTCAGATGTACAGTTTGCAGGCAATTAAAGGGCTTTTCGCCCGGAAATTTTCATTATAAAAAAGCGTGTTAGCTTTTGCTAACACGCTTCGCCTAATGTTAAGTACGATATCCAGGATTCGGTTATATTATAGCGGTTATTATTATAACACAGCATTGTGCTTTGCACAATTACTGGCGTTTTTAGTCAATTCACTTGACCCCCGTGTTGTCGATCCGCCATTGGTATAAGCTTTGCTTTGTCTTGAGGATACCTTTTTGCAAGGCATTCCCACTGTAGCCCAGGCCACTATCCATAATTTTTATTTTGTCCTCGTGTAGGCCGTTCTCAACGTCTTGATACTGGGCCAGCAGTTGGTTAGCGGCGTTTAGCCGACTGAAATACGATTCCACATACACCTGGGTATCGTGGGCGCTCAAGTCGGTGTCAACCTCGATTAGGTTATAGATAACCACTTGTTTATTTGTCATAGTTCATCTTGCCCCCATGTTCCAGGTCTTCTAGCCATGCTTCATTCATATCTTTATCGTACAGCAGGGCTTCCCATTGTGACTCACCATTAGGATACGTCGTCTTCTGGAAGCACACGGTGTAGAACTCAGTGCCGTATTCTTTGTACCATTTGTCCAGGTTCTTGCTACTAATAAACCAATTGTCAAGATCGCAAAACAGTTCGTCAAGTGTGGCATCGTTTGGCAACATTTGGCCGTTGCAATCATGATCCCCGTTCGTTAAATAAGTGATATTTTCCTCATCCAGCATCCCTAGCATTTGTTCGCCAGTCAGCGTATCATTAATAGTCATAATTATTCCTCCCAACTATTGTCAGTAAGCTAGGCATCCCCGCTTGTTTTAGTCTTGTTTCTTCTAACACTTATATAATACCATATCATGCTTAGTTGTCAATAGTAATAGTATACCTGTTAAAAAGAGCGTTGCCATAGTAGCAACGCCCTTTGTATTATGCTTTTTGTCCTTGCTTCATACGGTCCAGTACCCTGATACGCTGTTTCAAGCTGTACCATCGTCTAGGCTTTAGCCCTTCGTCTTCACCTTCGTCGTAGGTCATGACACGCCAGCTCCATTCGCCTGTTTCTTTGTCCTGCTTGAACAAGTAAATATACTCAGCGCCCACATAACGGGCGCGGTATTTTAGGCCCCGTGTGCCGTCGTAGTGTCCAATCATAAGACGTTCGCCACGGTCCCGGTGATAAGCCATTGTGCCAGTCATGCTATTCCAGATCTTAGTCTGTTCATCCCATGGCAAGTTCATATACTCATCAGAGTCCCAAAGAAAGCCATACTTAGTAACTGCCGGGTCCTGGTCCGGCGATGGCCCTAGTTTAGAAATAGCACCCAGGTCAATCAACCGTTTAGTCTTTGCTAGGTCCTGATAATTATCTTGAATAATACGGCCATTATTATCAACGTAGCCACTGTCATGGCAATAGATACCGTCTACTTTGTCATCCCCGTACTGGATAGCAATCATTGAACGTGTTGACATTACTCCTACCTCTTTTCTCGTCCGTCTTAGAAGTGGAAGTCCCCAGATTGTTGCGGGAATACGTAGTAGGTCAGTTGCTCACGTGAACTAACCAACTGTTGGTCCATGCCAATCATTCTTTCAATCATCGAGAACTCAGGGCTTAGTAGAGCAATACGACCATCTCCTCGGCTGGTGCTGAGTCCCATGAAAGTAAGCTTAGCGTCCATAACAAAGTCTCTTTGTTCTTTAGGAAGCTTGTCCATTCGTTCATACATATCAATGTTGCTTAGCGGTGCCCCCACCATCTTAGTGGCCTTAAGGTAGCTTTCTAGGGCTTCCTGGTACCGCTTGAAGAAGTGCTGGTAGCCGTCCTCACGTTGCTTAAATATCATGCAGTAAGGGTCCGACTTGTCGTCCAGGTCAAATTCACTTGGCAGAAAGATATCCTGCAAAGTGTCCTTAGGGTCATGCTGAGCGTAAAACTCAGCAATCGTCCGGGGTGCTTCATCTCCGTTACCAACAAAAGCGGTCCAGTAGTCAGCTTCCGGAATAAGCCCGTCCAGATTCTCATCGCCCATTAGGGTAATGTCTTCCATACTCATCCCGTCTTGTAGGCCACCGCTAATCTCTTGAGCCAGTTCTTTGTCTTTCGTAGCGTAAACGATTGATGCGTGCATAATTAAAATCTCCTTTGTTTTGTCGCTTTAATTCCTTCAGCAATTATATAATACCACATTATATCTAATTGTCAATAGTATTATCAAAGAAAATAATAAAACCCCGATTAATCGTCGGGGTCTGCACGTTCAACGTGAGGTAGAGAGTTGCGATGGTGTGAGTATACGCACTCGCCTTGTCCTTAGTTGTCCGTTGTAGTTAGCAGGCAGTTAAAGGCTTGCCCAGGCACAGTTCAGCATCCCCTATGCCATGTTTCCAGCTCGCAGGAAGCTTCCTGAGCTAGTTTGTGTGGAACACTGATTAGTTATTAGTGTTCATGTTCGGCTGTCCTTAGGGGGCTTCTTGTAGCCACATAGAGGGGCAAACAAGTTGCCCGGTTGTCTATCCTCGGCAGCTTTTCACCGGTCAGTAGCTATTATTCTTGAACATTGTCGTGGTCAGCCATCCGGCCTTCTTTGATGGCGTAGTTGGTAGACGTGGCGACTAGGGGTGTGTAGTTCACCACCGTGCTGGTACCAGAGAGAGTGGCTTGCCTTTTCCTTGTCCCTTATTCCTATCAACAATTATATGATACCATACAGCTTCTAATTGTCAGTATGAATAGCAAAGAAAATTAATTAATTTAGTACTTGGCCGGATACTAGGTTGATTACATAGCCGGCGATTGCACCGACAATTCCATTCACGATGTCGTCCGCAAACACGTTGACTTTATCTTCCTGGTTGTCTAACCGCTTGGCAATGTCAGTTTTGTTGCAGTCAACATCCCCATAGTTGGTCACGCCAATAGGACTGTAGGTACCGGCAATTGCCATTGCTAGTGTCTCATCAACGGAGTAGGCCGGTGTATCTTCTTCCAGGAGCGTTTGGAGTGGCTCCGGGAATTGGCCCCGATTGGCTTGATTATCAATGCTCAGACCCGTCACGGCCAGATTAAGCACGTTAATGTTGTCAACTACCCGGCACTAAAGTACCGGGCTTGTAGCTCGTGAGCCTTACGGCT
>CAMFOZ010000080.1 GCA_945971245.1 uncultured Lactobacillus sp. | reverse complement strand
GGTTGAACGACGGCCTTGATCCCGTGCTTACCGGCATATTCAACACAGTCACCAAACGGGAAAAAGGCATCCGAAGCCATCACAGTCCGGTCATCGATCGCGTCACCGGCATGTTTAACGGCAATCTTCAGGGAATCAATCCGGTTCGGCTGACCTTCACCAACACCCAGGGTCCGCTCGTCATTGGCTAGGACAATGGCATTCGACTTGGCGTGCTTAACGGCCTTCCAGGCAAACATCAGATTCTTGAGTTGCTCCTCGGTTGGCTGAACATTTGTGACGCACTTCCAATCGTGGTAGTCCTCCTTCAGGGTATCCTGTTCCTGCATCAAGGCCCCACCCATAACAGTGACCAGTTCGTGACGGGCTGGTTCATCCTTCTTAGAGAAGTCCAGGCTGAGCAGGCGGATATTCTTCTTCTTGGCCAGCACTGCGTAGGCATCGTCATCGAAGCCTGGTGCAATCACGATTTCCAGGAAGATCTTGTGCATCTTCTCCGCCGTGGCCAGGTCAACCCGGCGGTTAAGGGCAATCACCCCACCGAAGATTGAGACGGGATCAGCAGTGTAGGCCCGGTCCCAGGCTTCCTCCAGGGTTTGCCCCCGACCAATCCCACATGGATTCATGTGCTTCATGGCGACTACGGTTGGCTGGTCAAATTCACGGATGCACCGCAGGGCTTCGTCGGCATCCTTGATGTTGTTATAGGAAAGTTTCTTCCCGTGCAGTTGCTTGGCACTCAGGACGGAGTAGCTCTTTGGCAGGGCATCTTCGTACAACCAAGCCTTCTGGTGTGAGTTTTCTCCGTAACGCATTGTTTTCTTCAGATCCCAGGTCATGGTCAGCTGTTCGGGATCTTCCAGGCCAACCTGCTTGGTCAGGTATTGGGAAATCAGGGCATCGTAAGCCGCGGTGTGGCGGAAGGCCTTGGCTGCCAACTTGGCCCGGGTATCCAGAGTGGTATCGCCGCCATCCTTGATTTCACCCAGAACCGTATCGTAGTCGGCTTGGTCAACCACCACGGTTACGTCGCGGTAGTTCTTAGCAGCGGACCGCACCATTGATGGCCCACCAATGTCGATATTTTCGATGGCATCGGCCAGCTTGACGCCCGGCTTTTCAATCGTTTCTTTGAATGGGTAAAGGTTGACGCAGACCAAGTCGATTGGGGTGATATTGAGTTTCTTCAGTGTCGCCATGTGTTCTGGCAATTCACGCCGGGCCAGCAGGCCGCCGTGAACGTATGGGTTCAGGGTCTTAACGCGACCATCGAGAATCTCTGGGAAATGAGTAACGTCTTCAATACTAATAGTTGAAATACCAGCATCATCGAGCACTTTCTTGGTTCCGCCAGTAGAAACAATCTCGTAGCCATTTGCGGCCAAGCCCTTAACGAAGGGAACCAGGTTCGTCTTATCAGATACACTTACCAATGCACGTTTCATGAGTTAATTCTCCTTTTTGTTCAATGCAACCAACGCTTGTTTCAATGCTAACGGGTAAAGCTGGTGTTCAGTATCGTGAACGCGACTCTCCAGGCTTTCCTCCGTGTCCGTATCCAGGATTGGAATGTGGCACTGGGCAATGATCGGACCGGAATCCAGACCGGCATCAATATAGTGAACCGTCACCCCAGTTTGGGAGCGGTGATCGTTAAAGGCCCGTTCAATTGAGTGGAGGCCTGGATATTCGGGCAACCAGGCTGGATGGAGGTTGATAATGCGGTGATCATAATGATCCAGAATCGTCGGCCCCACCACCCGGAGGTAACCAGCCAGAGCGATAAAATCAATCTGGTATTCCTGGAGGACAGCCAAGAGTTTTTCTTCATAGGCCGCTTTGCCGCCGCAGGACTTGACGGTGAAGCTGACTGCCGGGACACCCAAACGCTTGGCCCGGTCCATCACCGGCGCGTCCGGGTGATTGCAAAAGAGTAGAGCCAGCTCACCGGGCAGATCGCCTTCTTGGAAATGCTTGGCCAGGACTTCAAAGTTAGTCCCGTTACCAGATGCTAAAATTGCGGTTCTCATCTCAAACGCCTCACTTGATTACAATCTTTGCTTCATTCTCAGGCCGCTGTTGCAGACGGCCGATTGGGTAACTTGCCTGACCGACATCCTGCAGTTGCCGCTGAACAGTCGCGGCCTGGGCTGGAGAGGCAGCCAGGACCAGCCCGATTCCCATGTTGAAAGTTTGGAAACAGTCGGCCGGATCGAGGTGACCAAGATCCTTCAAGTATTTGAAGATTGGTAACCCGGGCCAGGACTGACTGTCAATCACCGCCTGAAGCTGGTCACTAAACATCCGGGGAACGTTTTCGATCAGGCCGCCACCTGTGATATGGCTAATCCCATGAAGCAAACCGGCTTGTACTAGCGGCAGAACCTGGCGAACATAGATCTCGGTCGGCGTCAGCAAGGCCTCCCCCACCGACTGACCGCCCAACGCTGCAGGACGATCGTTCAGCTGAACGTCGTGATCTTTGAAGAGAATCTGGCGAACCAGGGAAAAACCGTTGGAGTGAAGGCCACTAGAAGGAAGGCCGAGCAAGATATCATCCGCTTGAGGCAAGTCCGCCGTCAGCAGGTGCTCTTTCTCGGCAACCCCAGTGACAGTCCCGGCCAGATCATACTCGTTACGATCATACATGTCCGGCATTTCAGCAGTCTCACCACCGACCAGGGCAGCCCCGGCGTCACGGCAACCAGCCGCCACACCTTTGACAATTGCCGCCATCTTGGCCGGGTCATTATGCCCGGTAGCAATGTAGTCCAGGAAGTAGAGCGGTTCGGCACCCTGGGCCAGGACATCGTTGACACACATTGCCACGACATCGATCCCGATCGTATCGTGCTTGTCCAGTTGTTGGGCAAGCAGCAACTTGGTCCCTACCCCATCGGTGCCGGAGACCAGTACCGGATGTTTCACGTGTAACGCACTCAGGTTGAACATGCCGCCAAAGCTTCCGATCCCAGTCATCATCCCTGGACGATCGGTAGACTTGACAGCGTCCTTAATGCGGTGAACCAACTCGTAGCCCGCGTTGACGTCAACTCCCGCTTCTTGGTATCGATTCATCCTCACTGCCTCCTTTGCGCACGCAGTTCTTGTTCATTCAGTGACTTCAGATACCCGGCCTCGTAGTCATAGAGCGGTGTCGGGTACTTTCCCGTGAAGTAGGCCACCGTCAGGCCGCCATCCGGGGCGTCCCCAGCATCAGGAACGTTGATGGCCTTGATCAGACTATCAACGCTCAGGAAGTTCAGGCTATCAGCACCAATCTGCTGGCGCATCTCCTCAACCGAGTAGTGGGCCGCCATCAGTTCTGACCGGGTCGAAATGTCAATCCCGTAGAAGCACGGAAAACGGAATGGCGGTGAGGAAATCAACAGGTGAACTTCCTTGGCTCCAGCATCGCGGAGCATCTTGACGATCTGCTTAGATGTCGTGCCGCGGACGATCGAGTCGTCAACCACGGCCACTCGTTTGCCACTGACAACCCCGCGGACGGCAGAGAGTTTCATGTGAACCCCCTGCTCACGAAGGGCCTGGGTTGGTTGGATGAATGTCCGGGCCACGTATTGACTCTTAATCAGTCCCATCTCATACGGGAGACCTGACTCCTCAGCATAACCACTGGCCGCGGAAAGTGAGGAGTTCGGCACCCCGATCACCATGTCAGCATCAACCGGGTGCTCGCGAGCTAGCAGGCGGCCCATCTTCTTCCGGGCGTTGTGCACCGTCACCCCGTGGATGATGGAATCTGGTCTGGCAAAATAGATGTACTCCATCGAGCAGATCGCCAGGCGGGTATTAGTGGTGTAATGATCGATATGCAGGCCATCCCGGTCGATCACGATCAGCTCCCCCGGTTGAACATCACGGATAAAGGTGGCGTTGACGATGTCTAGGGCACAGGTCTCACTGGCCACCACATAGGCGCCGTTGGCCAACTGCCCAATGCAGAGAGGCCGAATACCATTAGGATCTAGGGCTGCCACTAACCGGTCCTTTTGTAGGAGTAGGAAAGCAAAACCGCCGTGAACCTGGTTAAGACTCTTCTTGAGGGCGGGAATGAAGCCTTCCCGGATGTGCTTGCGGATCAGGTGAATCAGAATTTCTGTATCCGAGTCTGATTGGAAGACCGCCCCATCATCCTCTAATTGCCGGCGGAGGGTAACGGCGTTGGTCAGGTTACCGTTGTGAGCTAGGGCAACATCCCCGTCATGAAAACGGAAGAGAAAGGGCTGGACGTTGGCAATCGAGTTGTGACCACTGGTGCCGTAACGGACGTGCCCAATTGCGGAATCGCCAACTAATCGTTTGAGTTCGGTCGGATCGGCGAAGACCTGGGCCAGCAACCCGCGGTCACGATGCTGGTAGAGGCTTTTACCATCAGTCGACACGATCCCGGCCCCTTCCTGTCCCCGGTGCTGCAAGGTATGGAGACCATAGTAAGTCAGCTGGGCAGCATCCGGCGTACCAAAGACACCGAAGACCCCACACTCCTCATTTAGTCCTTTGATTTCATTTGGCACGGGATTGCCTCCTCCCAAATCTTCTGTAATTCATCAACACTGAGGTTCAACTCATTGTCAGCCATGTGGACTTCCAGCCAATGAGTATTGGTAACTTCACCGACCAGCTGGACGGCATCACCGAGGTCTTGTTCAAACGCCGCCACATGGTCGGGCCGCACCGTCACTACAAAGCGTCCTGGCGTTTCACTAAACAGCTGGGTACTATTCAGGTGGCGAAGGTTAAGGTTCAGCCCCCGGTCGGTCTTAAAGAGGGTCTCGGCCAGGGCAACTCCCAAGCCACCCTCACTGAGGTCATGACAGCTGGCCACGTGACCATTCTCCATCGTGTGCAGCAAACGGGCCATGTAATCGTGAACTTGGTCAAGGTCAAAGGGTTGAACGACCCCGTTGATCTCGCCCGTCAGCATCTTCTGCAGTTCTGACCCGGCGTAATCATCACGGGTCCGGCCGACCAGGTAAACCCGGTCACCGGCATGCTGGACAAAGCTCGGGACAACCCGGTCAATGTTCTTGATCAGGCCAACCATTCCGACCATCGGCGTTGGATGAATGGCCCGGCCATTGTTTTCGTTGTACAGGGAAACATTCCCGGAAATCACTGGCGTGTTGAAGGTCCGGCAGGCCGCGGCCATCCCCTTAACTGACTGGTGAAGTTCCCAGAAAATCTCCGGATCGTTAGGGTCACCATAGTTCAGGCAATCGGTAATCGCTAGAGGCTGGGCACCGGACGAAATGACGTTGGCGGCGGCTTCCACTAATGCCATCTGGCCGCCCACCTCGGGGTTGAGGTAGACAAAGCGGCCGTTGCCATCAGTGGTCATCGCCAGGCCCTTGTGAGTACCACGCACTCGCAGGACCCCCGCATCGCTCCCGGGGCCCACTACGGTCGAGGTCCGGACTTGGGAATCATACTGTTGGTAGAAGCTGCTCTTGTCGGCAATGGTTGACTGAGCAAGCAGTTGGCGCAGGGTGACAGCAGGGTCATCAATCTGTGGCTGCCAGGCCGGTTGCTGCTCGGCGGCCTTAATCCGGGCTGGTTTGCGCTCCTCGCTGGCTTCTTCTAAGACATCGTCGGTCAGGCTGGCAACCGGAATGTCACAGACTACCTGACCATCGTGGTGGAGGACGTATTGGTGGCCTTCTGTGATCCGGCCGATCGTAACGGCATCAAGGTCGTAAAAGTCAAAGATCTTTTTAACATCTTCCTCATGGCCCTTATTAACACACAGCAGCATCCGTTCCTGGGACTCACTCAGCATAATCTCGTAGGCAGACATCCCGGTTTCCCGTTGTGGAACCAGGTCCAGGTTGAGGTCCATACCACTCTTTCCTTCTGAAGCCATTTCAGCACTGGAGGAAACGATCCCGGCAGCCCCCATGTCTTGAATTCCGACCAGCCAATCTGAGTGCTTGGTGATCAGCTCCAGGCAGGCTTCCAGCAGAAGTTTCTCCATGAAGGGATTGCCGACTTGAACAGCGGAACGTTGTGTAGCGTTTTCGTCGCTAAAGTCCGCGGAGGCAAAGGTCGCCCCGTGAATGCCGTCGCGGCCGGTCTTGGCGCCGACATACATCACAGCGTTACCGATCCCGGCAGCCTTTCCCTGCTGAATATCCTTCTGATCCATCAGACCGACACTCATCGCATTGCAGAGCACGTTGCCCTGATAGCAGGGGTCAAAGGTCGTCTCACCGGCAATCGTCGGGATCCCCATGCAGTTGCCGTAATCACCGATACCCCGCACCGTGCCGTCGACCTTCATCCGAGTGGTCGCATTATCAAGCTCGCCGAAGTGCAGTGAGTCGAGTGATGCCACCGGCCGGGCACCCATACTGAAGATGTCCCGCAGGATTCCACCAACCCCGGTTGCGGCCCCCTGGTAGGGTTCAACCGTTGTCGGGTGGTTATGGCTCTCGGCCTTGAAGACCACCGCCTGACCGTCGTCAATATCCACAACCCCGGCACCTTCACCAGGGCCCTGAATAACCCGATCGCTCTTATTGGAAAAGAGCCGGAGGACGGGCTTGGACTTCTTGTAGGAACAGTGTTCACTCCACATTGCCGCAAATAGACCAGTCTCAGTGTAATTTGGCAGCCGGCCGAGTAATTTTTCACTGATGTAGTTGTATTCGTCCTCGCTCAGGCTCCAGTCCAGGTACGGTTTCTGTTCTTTGATCTCTTCGGGCGTCATTGCCTGTTCCATTGCTTATTCCCCCACTTTCACACGTCCGTTAGCCAATAGTGACTTGAATAGCCGCAGACCATCCGTGCTTCCTAAGATTGCTTCAACTGCGCGTTCGGGATGCGGCATCATTCCCAAAACGTTGCCACGCTGGTTAGTAATTCCAGCAATATTTCGCAAACTACCATTTGGATTCTCCTCTGCATAACGAAAGACAACTTGGTGGTTAGCCTCTAGCCGGTCCAGGGTGGCCTGGTCGGCGTAGAAGCTCCCGTCGGCGTGGGCAATTGGCAAGTTAATGCGCTCGTGCGGCTGGTACTGGCTCGTGAAGAGGGTCTGGTTATTGACCACTTCGAGGGGAACGGTCTTGCAGACGAAGCGCTGACTGTCGTTGCGTTTCAGTGCTCCTGGTAACAGCCCCGCCTCGGTCAGGATCTGGAACCCGTTGCAGGTACCAAAGACTGGCTTGCCTTCATTAGCCATCTTGATGATTGCCGGCATGATGTTGGTAAAACGGGCGATTGCCCCGGCACGGAGATAATCCCCGTAGGAAAAGCCCCCCGGCAGCATCACTGCATCGAAGCCGTCCAGACTGTGTTCGTGGTGGGAGACATATTCAACGTCCGCGCCACAAATACTACCCAGGGCCTCGTACAGGTCAACGTCACAGTTAGAACCTGGAAAAACAATTACTGCGATTCTCATTCTGCTTCCTCCAGTACTTGGTAGTGGTAGGTTTCCATGTTGAAGTTCACCAGCAGTTGGTCGGCAATCTCCTTAACAGCCTTATCAACCGCGTCTCCGGTGGCATTAACAGTGACATCGAAGAACTTACCCACTTTAACTGCGGTAACCTCGTCGTGGCCCAAGCTATGAATGGCATCCTTGATCGTCTCACCCTGAGGATCAAATACTGATTGCTTGTAGGTTACAAAAATCCGAACATTCGTCATGATTAGCCTTCCTTTCCCAAGACATCTTTCAGCCGGTTCAATACTTCGTCGTAGGTCTTGGTCAGATCGGCGAGCTTGCGCCGATAAACATCCTTGTCGAGGTGCTGGTCGGTCTTGAGGTCCCACAGCCGGCAGTTGTCCGGGGAGAACTCGTCGGCGAGGACAATCTGACCATCGGCGAGACGGCCAAACTCGAGCTTAAAGTCAACTAATTGCATCCCGGCTTTTTCGAAAAGCGGCTTAAGCAGGGCGTTGACCTCCCGGCAGAGGCTCCACATCTTCTCCAGGTCGGCGTGACTGGCAATGCCCAGGGCAATCGTGGCGGACTCGTTGATGAATGGATCATCGAGTTCATCACTCTTGTAGAAGGTTTCCTCAACCGGTTCCGCCAGCACCTTGCCCTCTTTCAGACCGTAACGGCTGGCGAAGTGGCCCGCGATGACGTTGCGGGTGACAAATTCCAAGGGAAACATCTGACACCTCTTGACTAAATCTTCGGTTGGCGACAGCTGCTTGATGAAGTGGGTCGCAATCCCGTGTTCAATCAGGTAGTTAAAGACCAGGTCCGAGATCCCCTTGGCAGCGGCCCCCTTGCCGGCAAAATGGTCCTTTTGCTTACCATTCAACGCGGTTGCCTGGTCCATGTAGACCACCCGCAGGACTTCGGGATCATCCGTTTGCCACATTTGTTTTGCTTTTCCGGTATACAGTAACTTTTCCATCACTCAGTTGGCTCCTTTGATTAAAAACACGAACAATAAAGTAGGATACCGTAAAACCATTCGCTATTTATGGGGCAAGTATAACAAGTAGCTAGTCATATTTCAATAGTTTTTAAGAACAAAACTAATAATTTTCATCATAATGTTCGTATATTTAAAGGCAAAAAATTAGCCAGTGAGTCATGACAACTCGCTGGCTAATTAATCAAAATAAAAATAGTTCATGACACGGCTATAATGCCCTCTAAGTATACAGATGAAATAGAAAATGCATCTGATACTTG
>CAMFOZ010000079.1 GCA_945971245.1 uncultured Lactobacillus sp. | reverse complement strand
TTTGCTTAATCTGCGCCAATAGATTTGTTCAAGTTATTTCTTGCAATCTGCCATTCAAATTTGAACATCCAATACATCTTACGATATCTAAAAATTGTTAGCAACAAGCTACTGGATAATGCATCTTAAGATTGATACTTAAAATAATTTTTTTGTTAGTAAGTGTGGAGATAATTTAGACTAAGTTTAAACTGCTGACTTTTCTTTTTTGATAATTTGTATAATTAGAGCACCTTTAATGAAAAGTAAGCTGTGAATAAGTAGGTTGATCTTCTCTAACTATTAACTGTTTTCATAAGTATTTTAGCTGAATATTTTGAGATGTATTACTAAATAGAAATGATCAGTTGCGATAATTTACTTTGAACAAAATTGTGATAAGGTTCAAGTGAATTAATAATGGTGACTTTGACTGATTAGAAGCTACTTCTTGAATAGTAAGAAATGCTATAGTGTTTCGCTTAAGATTGTGGTGATCAATATCGTCACTTCACTGATTAGGCAGATAGACAGGTACTTCAAACATTGTGTCAAAGGTAATTGGGAATTACCATATTTATAGTAGTTTAAGAAACAGTAGACATTCCTGTAGTCTTATCATTGCACGCATGGTAGTCAAGTCAGTCTAAATGACCTTTATGCTTATAGATTTCCTCAACTATGATGGATTAGTAATTGATTTATGAATGTCTGCTAACTGAAGTTATTTATTCAAAATAATTTGACCATGACGGGTAACTATTGGACCGTCAATCTTACGCATTTTACTCCAGTTACTACTATTTACATTCTTCTCTATATAATGTAAGCCGTGGAAAATAGTAGTTCCATCTTTTTCAGTGTTATAGGTATCAAAGGATAACTTGATTTGGCCGTTTTCAATTAAGGCTTCTGGCCCTTCAATAGAACCAAATTTTGAAGAATCAAATTTAACTTGAGTAACTTTGTATGGGCCGGTAATTTTATCTGACGTGCCCATTACTAACTTACGAATACGTTCGTTCTTACAGAATAGGTAATACTGACCATTGGCATATTGGATATCCGGATCAATTGCGTTAGCCGGGATATTACCAGTTAGCCGCGTCCATTTTCTTCCGATCTTTCCATCATTAAATGTTGTTATTGCTAAATAATGTTTAGCCATTCTTTTTTTGCAAACGGACATAACAACATATTCTTTGCCATTTTTGGCTTTAACAAATTCAGGTGCCCAGTCCTGTGCATAATCATTGCCTGGGATGGCTGGCCAATCGATTTGCTTCCAATGCATGAAGTCTGTTGTGGAGATCAGGCCTCTGGTATAGATAATGTAGTAAGTTTTACCGTCTTTCATAATACTAGGGTCTCGTACACTAATTGCGGGATAATTTGCACTTAAAACCTGGTACTTATTATAAGAATTACCAATTAATATCCTTAAGGTATCGCGGCCAGATTGTGCTCCATGGTAGTTTCTACTTAAGATGAAAGGATCCTTCTGGGTGCCGTTTTCTATCGGAACCGTTGTTGGCTGAAAGGTAACACCAATATATTTAGCGTGTTTAACCATTGCCAGTGGATCCTTTGCTGGCACATATCGACTAATGAACAAATGTTGCTTGCGACTGTAATAAACAGATTTAAAGCGATATCCTGATACGTTCAGTTTAAATGGCATGCTGGCCATCCTGGCTTGGCGATCAGGAGTAATTGATGCTCCATATTTATCGACATATCGAATGGTGGTTCGATGAATACCGATAATAACAAATAATAATAGAATTAAAATAATTACCCAGTATACTTTTTTCTTCAATATTAAACACACCCTATTAGTCTAATTAACTTTATCTATTGTAGAGGTTACATCATCTGGTAGCAATATTTACTTAAGGTTACCGTGTGGAAACTAGTAACTCTTAAGACAATCTACAAAAACAGAAATCAGCTGTAAAGAACCGCTGTATAATAAAGTCGTATTCTGCAAATAAATAATAGGGAGCGACTTCAAATGGATTTGCATTTTAAGCGGGTAACGAAGCTGGGGATGGCCGGGCTTTCGTTAACTGTTTGTGGGACAGTATTGCTATTTAACCAACTAAATGCCCAGGCGGATACAACTCAGCAGTCAGCTTTGAGTAATGAAACAGATAATACTACAACAACGACGTCATCAACACCGGAGAATAATGATTCGCAGCAGGTAACGTTGCGGTCCGTTCAGACCAACACCAAGATGGCGGTGGCTGATGCTAACCAATACAATGTCAATGCGGTAAGTACCACTAATAGTGATCAGGGGAACTATGGATCACTGGACCAGGCAACCATTACCAATGGCCAGTTAGACGTTAGTGGTTGGAACGCCAATGGTCAGGCCGATGGTCGTCCTTACCACACTATCATAGTTGTTGACCATAATACCGGTCAGGAGTTAGGCCGTCAGCAGGTCCAGCCCCAGTCACGACCTGACGTTGCTCAGGCTTATCCTAATGTAGCGGGGGCAGAGAATGCCGGTTGGAAAGCATCTTTCAAGATAAACTCCACTAACTGGACCAGCCACTCTATTCAGATTGTCAGTCGTTACAGTAATGATATCAGCGCTAATAACACCGATGCGGACTATTGGTATGTGCCGATCACCTTTGACCAGCGTAATGAAGGGTCTTTGGATCAATGGTCATTTGCCGATGGCCATCTGACAGCGCGGGGTTGGAATGCCACCAATGCCAGTTATCAGGATCCATCTCACTGGATCATTATCTATGACCGGACCCAGGGACGTGAGCTTTATCGTCAAAAGGTAACAACGAGTGCGCGGCCAGATGTTGGAAAAGCCTATAATATCTACAATGCTAACCGTAGTGGTTGGAGCTTTGACTATAATTTTGGCAATGATCACCGCTGGCTAGACGATCAGTTGCAAATCATTTCCCGTTATAGTGACGACACCCAAAATGGTGAGGGTCACCACGTTGACTACTGGTATTCACCAATTCAGTCCGACCGTACCAATCGAGCTAACCTGGATACGGCCTCGATTGCTAATGGCAAGTTGACCCTAGCTGGTTGGCATGCTACTGACGGCTCGCAGGGACGGAGCCACCACTTTATCATCGTCTTAAATAGTAACGGTCATGAACTTGCCCGCCAAGAGGTCACGGATACTGTCCGGCCAGACGTTGCCCGTGCTTTTGAAAGTATCTATGATGCAGACAAAGCCGGTTGGCAGACGACGTTCAATCTTCAGCCACAGATGGTTGAGGGCAGCATTCGGGTTATCAGTCGGTATAGTAGCTCCAGTGATGGTAACAGTGACTATGTAGACTACTGGTTCAACCCAGTTACCTTCAACGCCAATTACGCCGGAATCAGCACGATCAAGAATGATCATGGCCAATTAAAGATTTCAGGTTACCATGCGGCCGATGCGGCTTATGGTGAGCAAAATCACTTCCTAATCCTGTACGACCTGACGGCTAATCGGCAGGTGGCTTCAGTCAAGACCAGTTCGGCAGCGACCCCCGCGATCGCTAAAGGGCTTAGTGCCTACAATGCTGGGCAATCAGGCTTTAGCGCCGTCGTTCAGGCTCCTAATGGTATTAACAGTAGTCACCAGTATGTCCTTGTTTTACGGTATTCTGCTTCGAATACCGGTAATGGAGGCAATGGGCCACATACTGATTCCTGGCTGAGCCTCAGTCGTGATAACCACGGTTACCTCGATAGCTTTAACCTCAGCAACGGCAATCTGACGGTTAGTGGTTGGAACGCCAACGATTTTGCAGTGGTTGCTCCTTATCACTACCTGATTGTGTTTGACAATACCACTGGTCAACAGGTTGCTTCCCAGCTGGTTGATAATAGCCAGGAACGGGATGATGTGGCCAAGGCATATCCACACATGGTGACGGCTAATCAGTCCGGCTTCAGTGCCGACTTCGGTCACTTGAATCTCCAGCCAGGTCACTCCTATTCAGTGGTAAGCCGCTACTCTACCTCTAACCAGGGAAACGGTGGTAATGGTGCCGCCCAGGACCTGTGGTTGGGACCAGTGACCCTGAACCAGTCCGCGTACGCTATTGATTCAATCACCCAGAACAGTAGTTCCCTTCAAGTTACCGGGTGGATGGCTAGTGACCAACACCTTATCCATCCATATGCTTACATCATTGCCATGTACAATGGTAGTGAGATTGGTCGTTCACGGGTTACATTTACTAGTCGGCCAGATGTAGCACGGGCCTATCCACAGTTATATGCTAGTGGTCAGAGTGGTTTTAACGTAAATATCCCGATTAATACACAACAGCTAAAGGATGGTCAGCTTAGCTTTATCCTGCGGTTTGTCTCTGATCCTGCTGGTAATGTTAACTACTCTGACATGCGGTCACGTAATTACCAGACGAACCTGGGCGATATCCAGGCTAGTTACGATGATGCAGCTAAGCAGATTAGGGTTAACGGTTGGCATGCAGCAATGGGCAAGACCAGTCGGCCGTATGAATATCTGATTGTCGTCGGTATGGACGGTCACGAGTTCTATCGTCAACGACTCAACAATGATGATGCTGATCTGACCAACCTTGCCGGCAGTCAAAACGCATCATGGGTAATTGATGCTGGTCACGCGGGCTTTACGACTAGTCTGCCGGTTAACAGTAACATGAACCACTGGGGTGTCCGGATTATTCACCGTTATACGAATGACCCTAATGGCAATGGGGATGCTGTTGATATCACTTCCTCTGAGATCAGCATTAATTCCGGTTTCCAGCACCTGAACGGTGGGACGGTCTACTACGATCCGGATCGAGGTCAACTCGCAACTGGCTGGCGGACAGTTAATGGTAATCGTTACTACTTTAGTGATGGTTACCAGCACCACCCATACCCGATTAACCGGCTCGTCATGAATGACCAGCTTCGGGGCCAGATGTATACCGGGGTTAACTGGGTCGATGGTCATTGCTATGACTTCGGTAATGACGGAATTGCCCGGGCCCAACCGCAGAATGATTGGTGGTCATGGCCGTTCCCACAAGATGGGGAAGGGTACTTCTCGATTGGCCAACGTTTCGGTGCTACCGGTGCGGCTGGTCGGCGTAATGGTTACCACGATGGCCTGGACTTCGGTTCCTATGATCACCCCGGTTCCGCAGTTCATGCGGTCCACGGTGGAAAGGTTCTTGCAGTCGATGGGGTCCACGACAGCCACGGGAATGTTCAATGGTGGTATGTTCTGGTCTACGATGGTCGCTACCTCTATGTCTACCAAGAAGCCTTCAGTAACCCGAGTCGGATTACCGTCCACGCTGATCAGATTATCTATCCTGGTCAAGTAATTGGTTATCGGGATACCAGTCACCTCCATTTAGGGATTAATACCAGTCCAAACTACGGCCCCGACCTTGCCCACTCTTATCAAGAAAGCTGGTCAGATCCGAACGAGGTAACAGGTGGCGGTACCTGGTTAAACCCAGAAGTTATTTTGCGGAATAACGTTCGCTAATCTAAAAAAGCAAAATGGTCGTTATGAATGTGAAATTACATTCATGACGGCCATCTTTGTGATTAATATGTGAAGATTTGTATGTTTCCCGGTCCCGTAACTTGTTTGTAACTTAAGCGTGGTAAACTAAGAGGCGATTAAACAAAAGGGAAGGTACGTTTTTTAATTATGGCAAGTGATAGTAATTCAAAAAGTAATCAATTCCGAGTTGTATTACCAGTAATCTTTACGTTTGGTGCATCACTACTTTTCTTCCAGGGAAGTGCCCAAGCTGCCGACAATAATACTGGCAATATGGCAGTGGATACTACTACACAAACCACTAATAATGGACAAAATAATAATTATCAGAATAATAGTGTTGCCCTCCAGGCATCACAGGCAGTACAGTTCTATGCTGTCCAAAATAATACAAATCCTAACAATGGCCCCGTTGATATCAGCACTAGTGCTGCCCAGGCGGCGGCCAGCGCACCAGCAGTGAATAGTCAACCTAACGTCACCAACACGCAGGTAAGCAATGGTCAAGCTGATCCACAAAATGCTACTTCAAGTACCGTTAGTGGTACGGGTAACATCAACACCGCGGGTCTTTCTGCCAGTCGGGTTCAGTTCCTGGAAAGTATTCACCAGGGGGCCGTTGACGGTTGGAAACAATATGGTGTTTTGCCATCATTGACCGCTGCGCAGGCCATTATTGAAAGTGGCTGGGGCCAGTCGGCTTTAACCACGCAAGGTCATAACCTGTTCGGGATCAAGGGTTCCTACAATGGTCAGTCCGTTACCATGCCAACGTATGAGTACTATGGGGGGCGGTATGTCCGTATTAATGATGCGTTCCGAGCCTACCCTTCGAACTCCGATAGTATTGTTGACCATGGTCGCTTTCTCCGGGAAAATAGCCGTTACAGCAATTTAATCGGTCAACGTGATTACCGGACCGTTACTCGATTGATCCGGCAAGATGGTTACGCCACAGATCCTAGCTACACCACTACACTTAATTCGGTTATCCAGCGTTATAATTTAACGGCTTGGGATCAAGAAGCCTTTAATAATACTGTTAATACCGGTCACATTGATAACCTTTCTATTCAGGGTGATAACCTCAAAGTGACCGGTTGGCATGCCACAAGCAACTATGATCAGGGCATGCACCACTTCATCATCCTACTCGATGGGAATACTAAGCAGGAATTGTACCGTCAAGAAGTGCAAGGCAGTTACCGTCAAGACATTCAAAATGCCTATCCTAATACCGCTATTTCCGGCTGGGGTGGTTTTAGCTTGACCGTTCCGAACTCAGCTAACTTTGCTGGGAAGTCAATCCAAGTTGTTTCCCGCTATACTAAGAATGCAAACGGTGAGTCAGGTGGCGGGGAAGACTTATGGTTCAATCCGGTCACCCTTAACACGAATGCCGGTTACCTCGATAACTTTGACATCGATGCTGCTACCAATACACTTAACATCAGCGGCTGGCATGCAGCCGATCAGTCCGCAGGAAAGAGCCATCACTTTATTATCCTTTATGATGCGACTAAGAACCGGGAACTTGGCCGTTACGAGGTTAATTCAACTGTTCGTAACGATGTTGCCCGGGCCTATAATGCTTATGGTGCCGGCAAATCTGGCTTCAGTCTTCAGGTAAATCTTAGTCCAGCCCTGATTGGTGACAATATTCAAGTGATTTCTCGTTACAGTGATGCTACTAATGGTGAGGGGAACCACGTAGACTACTGGTTTGCCCCGAAGGCCTTTAATGCTAATCAATCACACTTGGATAATGTCCAGATTTCTAACAATCAGATTCATGTAAGTGGTTGGCAAGCGGCTGATGCCAGTGTTAAGCAAAAGAACCACTTCATCATCTTGTATGATGCCACGACTCATCGTGAAATTGCCCGTAAGCAGGTTAATAACGTTAGCCGGCCAGATGTGCAACGGGTATATCCAGACATTGCAAACGCTGCCGAATCTGGCTTTGATGTAACCTTTGACTTCAATAAAGCGGCTTATGCTGGCCACCAAATCCAGGTCATCTCTCGTTATAGTGATGCGGCTAATGGTGAAGGGAACCGCACCGATGCTTGGTTTGTCCCAACAACAGTAGCTAACAATAATCAGGGTTCCCTTGATAGCTTTGTTGTTCGTAATGGGCAGGTAACCGTGACCGGCTGGCAAGCGGCTGACCAAAGCTACAATGAAAGAAACCACTTCATTATCTTGTATGATGCCACGACCCATCGTGAGATTGCTCGGCAACGTGTAGCGAACTTGGACCGCTACGATGTCCAACGGGTTTACCCGTCAATTTATAATTCCGCTAAGTCTGGCTTTAGCGCGACATTTAAGCTCGACAACAGTCTGGTTGGTCATGATATCCAAGTGATTTCCCGTTACAGTGATGCGGCTAATGGTGAAGGGAACCGGACTGACCTCTGGTTTAATGCGATTAAGCTGCCACAACATCTGTATTAAAAGACTACCTGAAAAGTAGTATCTCTTATAATGAAGGAGGTACTACCTTTTTTGTGTAAAATGAATAATTCATATTTTTATGATTTAAATAATCTGATAGAATCATTAGTGTTTCTAGTAGATTTATAGAAAGGCTTAGGTACTTGGTTTTGAATTTAAAGATTAGGTTTACTTGGATAATAAATGTTTTTCTCGTGTTTCTATTACTTATTTCTGTTATCGGTAGTGTTAGTGGAATTTATAGCCAAATTCAAGTAATTCCTGCAACCCCAATACTTGCTTTAACTATTTGCTTTATTCTATTTGGAATACTTTTTAACTTTTTTCCAAAGCTATTTTCGAGTACTATTAATTTTATAAAGGCTAGAAGAAAAACTATTTTTATAATTTTTGCTATAGGAACTCTTTGCTGGCAAGCCTTATTAGTTATTGGTTTATCTGGTAATACTGCTTGGGATCCAAGCATAGTTACAACACTTGCCGCTCATCGAAGTATTAATACATGGTACCCGGATTATTTTTCATATTATCCAAACAATTTTTGCTTACTTTTCTTAGAACGCATTATTAATAGTAGCCTCCACTTGATTGGAATTAACTCGTACCCGATTTTTATTGTAACTTTAACGGTAATAAGCTATCTTTTAATTGATCTTTCTATCTTTATCTTATTTTTGGCGTTAAAGAAACTTTTTAATTTTCGTGTTGCTATTATTTCAGGAATATTTACTTGGTTTTTGATTGGGATAAGCCCAATCGGCGTCATTCCTTATAGTGATATTCCAGGTTTTCTTATAAGTAGTCTTTTCTTATTAGTTTATTCTTGTAAAGCTGTCTCTTATACACATCTGACGCTGCCGACGAAGGCTTAGGTGTA
>CAMFOZ010000078.1 GCA_945971245.1 uncultured Lactobacillus sp. | reverse complement strand
TGCCTACACCGACCTTTCGACCGGGGAGCTGAAGACCACCACCCTCGATAGCGTCAACGCAATTATCAACGAATTGGTCAACCTGCAGAGTAAGGAGACCGTGGTTGATGGCCAACTGCCGGAAGATTTGACCGACCAGTTAACCAAGCGTAACATTCTTCAATCTCACCAGCCCCAGATTTTGAAGAACGCCGAGGTGAGCTACCTGACCCAGGATCTGGAATCCCCAGATCAACAGCACGTGGTGGCATTATTGGTATCCTACCTGCTGACCACCCAGAAACGCTCACTTGCCCATATGCAGCGGGCGGTAGCTTACCAGCCGAGTGCCTTCATGAAGATTGATCACTACTCCAAGACCAACCTGGAGCTGATGACCAATATGCGTAGCGGTAAGCGACAGGGGACTCTTTCATGGTTGCTGGATGAGACTAAGACCGCCATGGGGAGCCGGTTGCTGAAGCGCTGGCTGGACCGGCCGCTGATTGATAAGGACCAGATCAATGAGCGGCAGGACAAGGTTCAGGAACTACTGGACCACTACTTCGAGCGCAGTAACCTGCAGCAGGAGCTGATCAAGGTGTATGACTTGGAGCGGTTGGCTGGCCGGGTGGCATACGGTAGTGTCAACGGTCGGGACCTGATTCAGCTTAAGACCTCCCTGCAACAGGTTCCAAAGATCAAGTACGTCCTGGAAACGTTGGATTCACCGGTCTTTGAGTCATTGACCAAGCGCCTGGATCCACTGAGTGATGTTGCCGACTTGATTGACCGGGCCATCGTGGCTGACCCACCAATCTCCGTCACGGATGGTGGCCTGATCAAGACGGGCTATAACAAGCAGCTTGACGAGTATCGGGATGCAATGAACAACGGTAAGCGTTGGATCGCGGATCTCCAGGCTCAGGAACGTGAGGTTACCGGGATTAACAACCTGAAAATCGGGTATAACCACGTCTTCGGTTATTACATTGAGGTCACGAAGGTTAATCTTTCCAAGATCCCTAAGGACCGTTATGAGCGGAAACAGACGTTGGTAAACGCCGAGCGCTTCTCTACTCCTGAGTTGAAGGAGAAGGAGGCACTGATCATGGGCGCCCAGGAGAAGTCAACGGCCTTAGAATACGATCTCTTTGTTGATATCCGGGAACGGGTCAAGAAGGAGATCAAGCGGCTGCAGAAACTGGCCCAGGCCCTTTCTGAACTGGATGTCCTGCAGAGTTTCGCCGTAGTCAGTGAAGATTACCACTTCGTTCGGCCCAAGATGAACACCGGTCATACTCTGAAGATCAAGGATGGGCGGCACCCGGTGGTGGAGAAGTTCATGGGGCACCAGGAATACGTACCTAACGATGTCATGATGGATGATCAGACCGATATCCTGCTGATCACCGGGCCTAACATGTCCGGGAAGAGTACCTACATGCGTCAACTGGCCCTGACAGCAGTGATGGCCCAGATGGGTTGCTTCGTCCCGGCTAAGTCAGCAGAATTGCCGATCTTTGACCAGATCTTCACCCGGATTGGGGCTGCCGATGACCTGATCTCGGGGGAGAGTACCTTCATGGTCGAGATGATGGAGGCCAACAACGCCCTCGTTCACGCTACTGACCGCAGCCTGATTCTCTTTGATGAGATTGGACGGGGGACCGCTACCTACGACGGGATGGCCCTGGCTCAGGCAATCATTGAATACGTTCACCAGCATGTCCGGGCCAAGACCCTTTTTTCAACCCACTACCATGAGCTGACTGCGCTGGAGGATACTCTCCCACGGTTGAAGAATGTTCATGTCGGGGCGACGGAAAAGAACGGCGAATTAGTCTTTCTGCATAAGGTCAGCGCTGGTCCAGCCGACAAGTCCTACGGGATCCACGTAGCCAAGTTGGCGGGGATGCCTGATCAGTTGCTAAAGCGGGCTGATCAGATCCTGCAGAAACTGGAGAATAAGGAGACCACGTTACCAACGCCAGCTGCTAAACAACCGGCAAGTTATCAGCCAGCAGCTTCGTCAGCGGACCGGGTACAGGAGAGTACGGCCCCAGCTAGTGCAGAGCCAGCACCAGCCAGTGCCCAACCGGCGCCGGCAGTGGACGCCAACGGGCAGATGGAACTGTTTGCCCCGGCCCCGAAGAAGACGCGGTCTAACAAGGGGGATAAGATCCTCCACCAGCTTAAGGAGCTTAACCTGATGGGGATGACCCCGATGGAAGTTATGAACCAGATTTACCAATGGCAGGAAAAACTGAAGTGAGGTGTGTATCTTGGGAAAGATTCACGAACTAGACACGGTTCTCGCCAACCAGATTGCGGCCGGTGAGGTGATTGAGCGACCAGCCTCAATCGTCAAGGAGCTGGTTGAAAACTCGCTAGATGCCCATAGCAAGCGGGTCGATATTATCGTTGAAAACTCAGGCCTCGATAGTATCCGAGTGATTGATGACGGCGAGGGGATTGCCAGTGATGACGTGCAACTGGCCTTTCAGCGGCACGCGACCAGTAAGATTGCCAGTCGTAAGGACCTGTTTAAAGTGCAGACGATGGGCTTTCGTGGTGAGGCCCTACCCAGTATCGCCTCCGTTGCGGATGTCGAGTTAGTGACTGCCCAAGCCGGTCAGGATGCTGGGACTCAGATTCATATTCGTGGTGGCAAGACCATGGATAAGAAGCCCGCAGCGGCGCGACAGGGAACCGATGTCCGGGTTACCGACCTCTTCTTCAACACGCCGGCCCGACTGAAGTACCTCAAGTCACCGCAGACGGAGCTAACCCGGATCACGGATATTATTAACCGCTTGGCCCTGGCTAATCCGGCCGTGGCCTTTAGTTTTACCCATAATGGTAAGGAGATCTTCCGGTCAGCCGGCAACGATAACCTCCAGCAGGTCATTGCGGCTATCTACGGAATCAAGGCTGGACGAAAGATGCTGCCGATTGCGGGAGAAGATGATGATTTCAAGGTAACGGGCTTCGTGTCCTTGCCTGAGTTGACCCGGGCTTCCCGGCAGTACATTACCCTGACCATTAATCACCGCTATATTCGCAACTTTGAGCTGACTAAGGCGATTATCCAGGGGTACGAGTCCAAATTGATGGTGGGCCGGTACCCGATTGCCGTCGTCAACATTGATCTCGACCCGGTCTTAGTGGATGTTAATGTCCACCCGGCCAAGCGGGAAGTCCGGTTGAGTAAGGAACCCCAGTTGACCCAGCTGATTGCGAAGACGATTCGTCAGCGGATTGCCAGTGAAAACCTGATTCCCGACGTCAGCCCCGACCAATTTGGCCCGAGTGCTGATGACATTGCGGAACTTGACCAGCGTTTGAATGAGGCCGCTGGTCATTATCAGGTTAGTGGGGGACCAGAACCGAATTCTGCAGAGGCGGCTCCCGAAGAGGAACAGCCAGCTAGCCATCCCGTTGACGGGCCGGCCGATGCTGATGCTGATGACAGTCAGGTTGCGGAGCCGGTCGTTATCCACCACGTTGCCGAATTAACCGGTCCAGCGATGCAGGCATTTGACCAACGTTACCAAGCTGAAGAGGATGCACAACCATTTGGTCGACCGGTCGACACCCCAGCTTCAACGCAGCCGGTTCACTCGGTAGAAAATTTGGAGCTGGATGTTCATGACAAGAGTGATAAGGCTAAGAAACGGTTCCCGGACCTTCAATACATCGGGCAGCTGCAGGGGACCTTCCTCCTGGCTCAGGCCGGGGATGGTCTCTACATTGTTGACCAGCATGCCGCCCAGGAACGGATCAATTATGAGCGTTACCGCAAGGAGATCGGCCAAGTTAGCTCAGCTCAGCAGGCCTTCTTGGTTCCCCTGGTGCTTAACTACTCGACGGTCGATGCGATGACCATCAACCAGCACCTTGATACCCTGGCTGAGGTCGGGTTGAACCTAGAATCGTTTGGTCAAAATAGCTTTATCCTGCGTTCTCATCCGACCTGGTTTAAGGAAGGCCAGGAGGAGGATACTGCCCGGGAAATGATTGAGTGGTTGATCAAGGATGGTAAGATTACCGTCCGGGAATTCCGGATGAAGACGGCTATCATGATGAGCTGTAAACGGGCGATCAAGGCTAACCACCACCTTGATGATCGGGAGGCCAAGGCCCTCCTGCGGCGCCTTCCTCAGTGTGAGAATCCCTTTAACTGTCCTCACGGTCGACCGGTAACGGTCCATTTCAATGACCAGGATCTGGAGAAGATGTTCAAGCGGATTCAGGATAGCCATACGCCATTTGCCGATGAGTTTGATGACCATGAATTTTAGTGAAAAGTAGGTTGAATCAATGTATGAATATTTGACGGGGCTGGTTACGAGTGTGACCCCCCAGTATGTTGTGTTGGAAGTCGGCGGGATCGGCTACCAGCTGTTTGTCGCTAACCCGTACCGCTTCCAGGAGGACGCTGAAAAACCGGTGCGGATCTACGTCTACCAGGCCGTTCGCGACGACAACATTTCCCTCTTTGGTTTTGTGGACCGGGCCGAAAAGCAGCTCTTCCTGCAGCTAATTAATGTTTCTGGGATCGGACCCAAGAGTGCTCTGGCAATCTTGGCCAATCCAGATCATCAGGGACTGATCGACGCGATTGCCAATGATAATGTTGGTTACCTGACTAAGTTCCCGGGAATTGGGAAGAAAACTGCTTCTCAGATTGTCCTGGACCTAAAGGATAAGGTGGCTGATATGACCAGTACGCCGCTGCTGTCACCAGCCGCTGGCCCTGATGAGGAGGCGCCAGCACTGCGGGATGCCCTGGCGGCCCTTTCAGCGCTCGGTTACAAGGAACGTGAAATTAAACGGATCAAAAAACAGTTACTGAAGGTTGATGCCACTACGACTCAGGAGTACCTGAGTCAGGCATTGGCGATGATTAATTAATGAGGAGGCGATTTGATGGCTGAGGATCATGGATTGATGTCCGATCACTCACAAGATGATGAAGAGGAGCAGATTGAACTCACCCTCCGGCCCCAACGCCTGCGGGACTATATCGGCCAAGCAAAGATTAAGCATGAGCTGAGCGTCTATATTCAGGCCGCCCAAGCCCGTGAGGAAGCCTTGGACCATGTCCTGTTGTATGGACCGCCGGGACTAGGGAAAACCACCCTGGCGATGGTAATTGCCCACGAGATGGGAGTTAACATCAAGACCACCAGTGGTCCGGCAATCGAAAAGCCGGGAGACCTGGTAGCGATGCTTAACGAGTTGAAGCCAGGGGACGTTCTTTTTATCGATGAAATCCACCGTCTGCCGAAGGTTGTGGAGGAAATGCTCTACTCAGCGATGGAGGACTACTACATCGACATTGTGGTCGGCGAAGGACCGACTGCGCACCCGGTTCACTTCCCACTTCCACCCTTTACATTGATTGGGGCTACTACCCGGGCGGGAATGCTATCGGCACCACTGCGGGACCGGTTTGGAATTGTTGAACACATGAACTACTATAACCAAGATGAACTTAAGCAGATCATCTTCCGTTCATCCAAAATCTTCAACACCAAGATTGAGGACGAGGGCGCGCATGAACTGGCAATGCGTTCACGGGGGACCCCGCGGATTGCTAACCGGCTGCTCAAGCGGGTACGTGACTTTGCCCAGGTTGCCGGAAAGCCAAGCATTGACTCGGATACCGTCAGCAAGGCCCTCGACCTGCTCCAGGTGGACCAGCGGGGACTTGATGGAATTGACCGTAAGATGCTGCTGACGATGATCAACTACTACCATGGCGGTCCAGTCGGCCTGAAGACAATTGCCGCCAATATCGGTGAGGAGACTAATACGATCGAGGAAATGTATGAGCCCTACCTCTTGCAGATCGGTTTCATTAGTCGGACGCCGCGCGGGCGGGTAGTCACTCCAGCTGCCTATCAGCACCTGGGGATCAGTTACCCAACGAAAAAATGAAGGAAGAAGCAATGAGTAAGAAGTTAACCTTTCAGATCAATCATCGTTATCAGGCGATGCGGACCGGGGTTGTGACGGTAAACGGTCGGCAACTAGTGACGCCAGCCGTTGTCCAGACGGGGAGTGCCCTGACGACCCTGACCCCCGCGGAACTAAAGCACAGTGGTGTTCAAGCCATCAAGCAGGACGCAATGGATTACTGGCGTTCTGCTGATGATTTAGGCGATCTGCATGCCCTCCTGGGATGGTCCGGGATCCTGGTAACCGCCTCGGGGGCTGATCAAGCCTACCACTGGGCAAAACCACGGGGACGCAAGAAGGACGGGGTCAGTTTTCACGATCCTGATAACAACCAGTTACGGTTCTATACTCCGCAAGATGCGCTGGCCGAACAGCAACGTTTAGGCACCGACATCAGCCAGGGGTTTGCCCGTGATGATGACTACTTTGCCCCGGTTGATGACCTTAATGCTGCGGCTACGCAAACCGCGACCTGGCTAACCACCCAGCCAGCCCTTGCCGGAGATTTAGCTCCAATTGTGGGCGGGGGATTGCTACGGGTCCGGAAAGCCAGTTTAGCGGCTATCCCGGACACGGTCGTTGGCTATAGCATCATGGGCGTCACACCAGATGTCCCAACGGCTGAACAGGTTCGGCTGGTCACGGAGGTGGTTGCTATGCTGGATGCGGCTAAATTGCGCTACTTGCCAACAACTGGTGACCTTCACCAACTGATTGCCATGCTCCTGAGTGGGGTAGACCTGATCGACAGTGACCTGGCAGGACGGGAAGCTGCCATGGGGAACGCTCTGGTCGGTACCCAGCGCCTTCACCTTGATTGGGAACGCTTTGCTCGTGATAAACAACCGCTAGCACCTGAGTGTGGATGCCCAGTCTGTCAGGCAAAGGTCTCCCGGGCAGCTATTCACCACTTACTGGTAACGGAGCAGCCGGTAGGAGAGCGTTATCTGCTTATGCACAACCTGTTCACCATCGACCAATTAGTTGCCCAGATCCGGGAGATGATCACGACGGGGCAGGTAACGGTGGAGTTGCGTAAATTTGCTGAAGACCGCGACCAGTAGTGGCTTTTTATAATAAAGTTTGTTACAGTTGTTGATGAGTATTTTTGAAGGGATGGATATTACTGTGAATAGTTTAACTTTTGGAATTTTAGGCGCTGCTAACTCCGGCGCAAGTAGTTACTCTGGAATCATCCTGATTCTGTTGATGATTGCTCTGATGTACTTCTTCATGATTCGGCCGCAACAAAAGCAGCGGAAGCAACACCAAGACATGATGAGCAACCTGCACCCCGGGGATGAAGTGGTTACGATTGGTCGTCTTCATGGTAAGATCGACTCAATCAACCAGGCTGACCGGACGGTAACCTTGGATTGTGAAGGGATCTACCTGACCTTTGATATGGTTGCCATTGCCCGGGTTGTTAAGGCTAAGGGTGACAACACTACGGCGGAAGCTCAACCAGCAGCTTCTGATGCCCCAGCTTCTTCTGCTGAGAGTGCTCAACCAGCTGAAAGTGCTGAATCTGCCGATGATGACAAGACGGCTGATTCAGCTGCCAGTCAGGCTGACGATCAGGAAAAGTAATTGACTAATTCCCCAAAAAGTGGGAAACTTTTAACGGACGTCTGATTGAATGCACTTACCAGACATTTAATCAGATACGACGTTTACGCGTCCTTATCCCTTACTGAGGGCTGCATTTCCTTAGTGAGACCGTAAATACAGGAGGGAAAATCTAATGCAAATCGGATTGATTGGTTTAGGTAAGATGGGTATCCACCTTTGCCAAAACATGTTGCGCAACGACAACCAAGTAGTTGCCTTTGACCTTGATAAGAAGTTAGTTGACGAAGCTGCTTCTTATGGTGCCGAAGCTGCCTACACCCTGGAAGAAATGGTTAAGAAGCTTAACCAACCACGGACTGTTTGGGTAATGGTTCCAGCCGGCAAGCCAACTGACTCCACTATGGACCAGTTAGCTAACCTGCTTGACGCTGACGACACTGTTATCGACGGTGGTAACACTTTCTGGAAGGACTCCATGCGTCACAACCGCATGTTCACCGAAAAGGGTATCCACTACTTCGACTGCGGTTCTTCAGGCGGTTGGAAGGGTGCCCTCAAGGATGGTAACTTCATGATCGGTGGGGACGAAGAAGACATCTTCAACGAACGTCTTGCTCCACTGTTCGATGGAATTGCTGAAAAGGACGGTTACCTTTACACTGGTAAGGCCGGTTCTGGTCACTACCTCAAGATGGTTCACAACGCTATCGAATACGGTATGATGGAAGCCATGGGTGAAGGTTTCGAAGTTCTTGAAGCTTCTGACTTTGACTACGACAACGCTGCCGTTGCCAAGATGTGGAACCACGGTTCTGTTATCCGTTCATGGCTGATGGAACTGGCTCAAGAAGCCTTTGAAAAGGATCCACACCTGGACAAGATCGCTGGTCGGATGCACAGTTCTGGTGAAGCTCACTGGACCCTGATGGACGCAATGGACAAGCAAGTACCAACGCCAGTTATCTACGAAGCATTAAGTCAACGGTTCCGTTCAATGCAAGACGACTCCTTCGATGGTAAGGTCGTTTCTGCACTGCGGAACGGTTTCGGTGGCCACGCAATGGACGCTGCTAAGAAGGACTAATCAGCTAACGATTAGTTTATGCAAAATACCTCCTGCTATGATGCAGGGGGTATTTTTGCTTTAAAAATTGGCCCGCCTGGCGATTACTGGTATACTTAATTGTTAGAATAAATTTTGGATAAGAGGGTAAACAATTATGGCTGATCAATTAGCAGCAATTTTTGCACAAATCAAGAAGTATAACAAAATCATCATTCACCGGCACCAACGCCCTGATCCGGATGCTATCGGTTCGCAGGTGGGCCTGGCCGAAATCTTAAAGGCTTCCTTCCCTTACAAGCAGATCTACGTGGTCGGCAAGCATATCCCGGGTTTTGACTGGATTGGCACGATGGACGAAATTGATAACGAGACCTTCGATGACGCCCTGGTGATCGTTACTGATACCGCGAATGCGCCCCGGATCGATGATCGCCG
>CAMFOZ010000077.1 GCA_945971245.1 uncultured Lactobacillus sp. | reverse complement strand
AGGGGATACCATGGAACGTCTGAAAGAAATTTGGGAAAGCTACCGTTACCAACTACTGATCCTGCTCGCGGTAGTGGGGTTAGTTGGCGGGTGGCTGGTGAAGCGACCCGTAGATACACCGAGTCAGACTGACCAGACGATGGCAATGGGTTCGACCAGTAGCATGACTTCAGCAGTATCCTCTTCGGTCGGTGGTAAGATCTGTGTTGATGTGAAGGGGGCGGTCCGCCATCCGGGAATCTATAAGCTGAAGAATGGCGCCCGGGTGAATGAAGCTGTGGCCGCAGCGGGCGGGATCGTTGACAATGCTGACATGAAGCAGGTCAACCTTGCTAAGCAGCTCGCGGACCAGGAAGTTGTCTATGTGCCGGCGAATGGTGAGACAATGCCGGGAGCCAGTGCGGTTGGTCCTGCTGGGGCGGGTAGTACAAGCGCGACTAGTGGAGCGACGATTGTTAACCTCAATACAGCAACCAAGGAGCAACTGTGTCAGATTACCGGGATCGGGGATAAGAAGGCCGACCTGATCCTCCAGTATCGTGAACAGCATGGGCAGTTTAAGTCAGTAGACGAACTGAAACAAGTCAGTGGCTTTGGTGATAAGACGGTTGAAAAAATCAAGGATCAGTTGGCGGTCTAGCTTTTGGTTTGGGTGGATTCTTTGCTATACTATATCAGATAAAGGAGTGACAATTTTATGGTAAGAAAGCGAATTGATTGGGATCAGTATTTCATGATTCAGGCAGCTCTGTTGGCCTCGCGCAGCACGTGTAACCGCCTGTCGGTTGGTGCTGTCCTGGTACGGGATAAGCGGATTATTGCCGGAGGGTACAACGGCTCGGTTTCTGGTGATGAGCACTGTATCGACGCTGGCTGCTACCTGCGGGATGGTCACTGTGTTCGGACTATTCATGCCGAAATGAACGCTATTTTACAATGCGCCAAGTTCGGTATCTCAATGGACGGGGCTAGCTTGTACGTGACTGATTTTCCTTGTCTGCAGTGTACCAAGAGCCTTCTGCAGGCAGGTGTCAAGGAGATCAACTATATTCGCAACTACCACAATGATGATTACGCAATGAAGCTGATTAAGCTTAAGAACATCCACCTTCACCAAATCAAACTCGATGATGATATCCTAGATGAGGTTCGCTTGGGACAGTATATTCGTCCTGAGCAATAAATCCGATTCGTCATTATTGGATCTTTCCGGCCCTGATTGCGGGGACGGTGACCGTGGCGATTCTTGGACCGCAGCCACTCTGCTGGTTCTTTACTGCCTATCTCCTGTTGAGGGTTTGCTACCTGCGACAGCCGACTGTGATGCTGGCCTGTTGTCTGAGTGTCGTCGTTATCGCCGGGGTGTGCGGGTCGTTTCAGCGGCAGATTAATCGCAAAACTGTCGTTGACCGGCACCCAGTTACCCAAGTGGTTAAGGTGTTACCTGATGATATTAAGGTTCAAGATGGCTTTGTGACGGCGATTGGAACTGATCGGCAGACCAAGACCCGGGAGACCCTGGCATTTAGTGTGCAAGATCCCCAATTATTGGAGCAGTTTCGCCACCTTAGTCGGCCAACCAACTGGCAGCTGACGGGAATGATCCAGCCGGTGATGCCTGCCACCAATGAAAATGAGTTTGACCTACGCCGCTACTACCAGCAGCGCCGGGTCTATAATCAGGTTCGTCTTGACCGCCCGCCGGTAGTCAGCAATGTGGCATGGTGGGGTCTCCGTGACCGGTGTCACTGTTGGCGCTGGCAGTTGAGTAATTATTTCGGTAAGATGCCGGAACCGCTGGCTGGGTACTGTCAGCAGTTGATTATCGGACAGAGTAATCCGGCTAATGAGCAGTTGATGGCCGATGTTAAGCGGTTAGGGGTTATCCACCTCTTCTGTATTTCGGGAATGCACGTGGTCCTGCTGATTACGATTCTGCGCTGGCTGGGGGTGTACCTGTGGTTAGATCGGGAAGTGGTCGACGGTATTTTGCTCCTAGCCCTGCCGTTCTACCTGATTATTGCGGGGGGAGCACCGAGTCTGATTCGGGCGGTGATCATGGCGGAAGCGGGGCTACTCCAGGATATCCTGAAGCTTGACCGCTTGGATAGCTGGGCGATGAGTCTGTTAATTGGCATGGCTTGGGAGCCCGCGGTCCTCCTCAGCCTGGGTGGCCAACTGAGCTACTTGCTATCGTTTTTGCTTCAGGTGATGGACCGCCAGATCACGGCATTGCGGCAGTGTCTCTTCTTGAGTGCGGCCAGTTTACCGGCGATCCTAAGCTATGTCTTTGAATTTCACTGGCTCAGCCTGGTGATCAGTTATCCCATGATCCCCCTGTTTTCGTTTATCCTCTTTCCATTGGTCTTGGTCAGTGCAGGAACCTACTGGCTGGTGCCGATGGTCGGGGAGCTGGTAAACCAACTTCTCCTGCTCTTTCAACGACTGGTGGGGCTGGTTGCACAGCTACCGGGTGAAGTGGTTTTCGGCAAACCACCCTTCTGGATGGCGACGGTGTTGTTTCTCTTGACGCTTTGGTGCATCAGTAACTATCGAAATGCACGACGGTGGTCAGTACTGGTTTTGACATACTTTGCTTGCTTCCTAGTGATTCACCTGCCCCTTAACGGTGAAGTAGCCTTTGTGGATATCGGTCAGGGGGACTGTATCATTATCCGGGAGCCCCTTAACCGACGGGTGATGATGATTGATACCGGTGGTAAGCTAAATTTTGGGCGGCGCCAACCCGTACGTACGCGTGATACCGCTACCCGGACCAGTATTAACTATTTGAAGAGTCAGGGAATTGACCATATTGATACCATCTACCTCAGTCACCGGGATGCCGACCACATCGGCTACCTGCCAACGGTTCTTCAGAACATGCGGGTTAAACGAGTGGCGGTTCCGGCGGGAATGGAGAAACAGCCGGTGTTAACCCGAAAGGTGGGGACGGTCAACCAACCGCAGATTATCCCCGTCACGGACCAGCACCCCAATATTGACCCGAACCTGAAGATCCTCCACCCGTTTGCGCCCGGTGAAGCGAAGAATGAGGATTCCATGGTACTGACGGGGCGTTTTGGTGGGAAGCAATTTGTCTTTACGGGTGACTTGGACCGGGCCGGTGAGCGCGCAGTCCTTGAGCACTATCCGGGACTGCACGCCGATGTTTTGAAGCTGGGACACCACGGCAGTCGTACCGCTAGCGACGAACGTTTCTTAGATCGATTGCACCCACAGTGGGGAATCATCTCAGCGGGGCGCTTTAATCGTTACCACCATCCCAATGATGAGGTGGTGACGAGCTTGCGCCAGCGCCAGATTAGGATTCTTTCAACCCAGCAATATGGGATGATCAGATATGTATATACACAGCAGCACGGTCTTTGGCAGACTACACTTAAAGGAGAAGAACTGAAATGGACATTACCGAATTGTCTCAACAATTAAAGAAAGCAAGCCCGGCCCCCATTTACCTGGTGTTAGGGACGCAGCAAGCCTTGCAGCAGCAGGCCCTTGACCAGTTTCTGGACCTGATCCCATCAGCTGAGCAGGTGATGAACGTTGGGCGTTACGACATGGAGACCACCCCAGTTGCGACGGCCTTAGACGATGCCATGTCAGCTCCGTTCTTTGGTGAGCGACGGCTAGTGGTAATCAACAAGCCATACTTCCTCACCGGGGAGAAGAAGCGGGGAAAGGTCGAGCATGACCTGGACTCGTTTAAGCGTTACCTGAGCCATCCCGAGATGACCACGATTCTGGTTATTCTGGCCCCATATGAGAAGCTTGATGGCCGGAAGGGAATCGTGAAGGAACTCAAGAAGGCCGCCGTAACGGTCAGCGCAGCGCCACTGAATGAACAACAAGCCCGCCAGCAGGTTGTGGGTCGACTGATGACGGCGGGTTTCCAGATCGACCAGGCCGCAGTCGATGAGCTGGTCCAGCGCACCAATGCTGACTATGGCCTGATGATCGCTAACCTTGCCAAGCTGAAGATCCTGGCTTATAAGGATAAGCACATCACGCAGCAACAGGTGGCCGCGCTGGTTCCGCAGTCCCTTGATGAAAACGTCTTTGACCTAGTGACGGCAGTCTTACGGCATGACCAGGTCAAATCCCTGAGCCTCTATCGGCAACTCCTGGCCGGACAGCAGCAGCCCCTGCGGATTAATGCCGTGCTGGTGGGACAGTTCCGGCTGTTGATCCAGCTAAAGGTACTGAGTGCTCGCGGCCTCAGCCAGGGGAACCTAGCTAAGCAGCTGAATGTCCATCCGTACCGGGTCAAACTAGGGTTGCGGACGGCCCGGAACTTCTCCTTACTGGCACTGGAGAACGCTTACTTGGGCCTGGTCCGGATCGAACGGGCCCTTAAGACGACCCAGCGCGATCCAGCCCTTCTTTTCCAGCTCTTCATGCTTCAGTATGCTCACCAGGCACGAGTGGCCAAATAAAAACAGCAGCAACCGCGAATACAACGTTCGCAGTTGCTGCTATTTATGTTTAAACTAAAAAAACAGGCAATCAAAACGATTGCCTGTTACCGTTATCGGTCATTACTTGTTGTAACGAGCTGATAAACGTGACTTGTCACGTGCAGCCTTGTTAGCCTTAATAAGGCCCTTGGAGTGTGCACGGTCAATTGCTGAGATAGCATCCTTGTATAACTTTTCAAGGTCATCTTCACCAGCAAGCTTTGCCTTGTCGAACTTCTTGATAGCAGTCCGCATGTGGCTTAATTGTGAAGCGTTCTTGGCTTCAGCCTTGGCACTAGTTTTAACACGCTTAATTGCTGACTTAATAATTGGCATGAGTTTCACCTCCATTACCCGGTTATTCAGTTGACCAGAATTTTCAACGTTTTTCATTATACAAAAGACTGGCGGGCAATGCAATAGTTTCGCCGGCATTAAGAGGGGATTTTGTGGAACGCTTGCAAGCGAGACGATAATCGGTTATAGTGTTAAAGGTTAATCAACCATTGCCTCTTCTCAGTTTAGCGATCCTCACCGACGTTATACTTAGAACTAGGCGCATCAATATATTTGAAAGGTGGGAAAATAGCATGGCTATTTCAAAAGAACGTAAGGATCAAATTATCAAGCAATTCGCAACTCACGAAGGTGACACTGGTTCAACCCAAGTTCAAGTTGCTGTCTTAACTGCTGACATCAACGAATTGAACGAACACCTTCGGACTCACAAGCACGATTACCACTCACAACGTGGTTTGATGAAGAAGATTGGTCACCGTCGTAACCTTCTGGCTTACCTTCGTCGGACTGACCTTCCTGCTTACCGTGAATTGATCAAGGAATTGGGTCTTCGTCGTTAATATCATTGCTATTCAGCGTTTCAGCTCTTTATGGAGCTGGAGCGCTTTTTTTGTTGATCAATCTAACCGGTTTAGTTCCAATGCTAACTTTGATTGTGGTAAGATATGAATAGCTAATCCTGAACGAAATTAAAAATCTTGCCGTTACTTGAAACGGTAGACAGTTCAAAACTAAATAAAAGGAGATTACTTAATGAGTAATAGCATTAAGATCATTCCGTTTGGCGGTGTCCGCGAAAACGGAAAAAATATGTACGCAGTTGAAGTTGATAAGCAGATCTTTATCCTGGATACCGGTCTGAAGTACCCCGAAAACGAACTGATGGGGATCGACGTGGTGATTCCGGACTGGGAATACCTCCGCGAACACAAAGACCGGATTGTTGGGGTCTTCTTGACGCACGGTCATGCTGATTCCATCGGGGCCCTGCCATACTTCTTGATGGACTTTAACGTTCCGGTGTTTGGGAGTGAGATGACGATTGCCCTGGCTAAGTTGGCCGTGAAAGGGCACAAGGAAGTCAAGAAGTTCAATGACTTCCACGTTGTTGACGCCGCTACGGCAATCGACTTTAATGATGTGACGGTTTCCTTCTTCCAGACCACTCACACGATTCCGGAAACGTTAGGGGTCGTCATTGAAACTAGTGCTGGTAACATTGTTTACACCGGGGACTTTAAGTTTGACCAGACCGCTACCAAGGGTTATCAGACTGACCTGGCACGCCTGGCTGAGATCGGTTCTCAAGGTGTTTTAGCCCTGCTGAGTGATTCTGCGGGGGCCGGCATCACTGGAATCTCTGCCCGGGAGAAGGATATTGGTGAATACATCAAGGAAACCTTCAAGTACCAGAATGGTCGGATCATCGTCGCCAGCGTGGCTTCTAATATCATGCGGGTCCAACAGATTATCAACGCGGCAGTGGCTGTCGACCGTAAGCTAGTTCTGTCTGGTAAGGACATTGAACAGATCATCAACACCGCGATGAACCTTGGTAAGTTGAAACTCCCTAAGGGCCTGCTGATCAGCATGAAGGAAGCCGACAAGCTGGAACCAAACCAGGTAGTTATCCTGGAAACGGGGAAGATGGGTGAACCAATCAAGTCTTTGCAACAGATTGCCGGTGGCGATAACCCGAAGCTCCACCTGACTGATACTGACTTGGTCTTTGTTACCACGACGCCGTCCTATGCTCAGGAGACGGAGGTTCAAAAGACCAAGGACATGATCTACCGGACCGGGGCCGAGGTTAAGTTCATCTCTGACGATCTTAATCCATCTGGTCATGCCAACCAGAACGATGAACAGCTGATGCTCAACTTCATGAAGCCACAATACTTCATCCCAATTCAGGGTGAATACCGTCTGCTTGACCGGCACGCTGAGTTGGCTGAGGAGGTTGGAATCCCGGCTGACCATATCTTCATTGCTAACAAGGGTGATGTTCTTACCTATAAGAATGGCGAGTTCCATGTCGGTGACCACATTGATGTTGGTAACACCATGATTGATGGGACCGGAATCGGTGACATTGGTAACATTGTTCTTCGTGACCGGCGGGTTCTGTCCGAAGACGGGATCTTCGTCGTGGTTGCCACCATTGACCGGAAAAAGAAGAAGATCGTGGCCCGGCCACAGATCACCTCACGCGGTTTTGTCTTCGTTAAGACCAACCGGCAGCTGATGAAGCAGAGTGCCGACCTGGTTGAAAAGGTCGTCCAGGAAAATCTTGATCAGAAGGAATTTGACTGGAGCCACTTGAAGCAGGATGTTCGTGAGAAACTGAATCGCTTCCTCTTTGACCAGACCAAGCGCCACCCCGTTATTCTGCCAGTGATTATGGAGATCAACCAGCACGCTAAGCGGAAGAACAAGAGCAAGGGCGAGGCCAAGAAGGGTAACAACCAAAACAATAATCAAAAGGAAAAACAACCGAACCATCATCGTGGTGGCCGGGGCCGTGGTCGTAAGCACGAAAAGCAAAACGCCAAGGCTAAAAAATAAGCTGATCGAAGAAGTGCTCAATGTGGGCACTTCTTTGTTTATGGGGGGATAGATAATGAATCAAGGACAAACAAAACGTTACCGGCAGGCAGAAAAGCTCATTAAGCAGGAAAAGTGGGGTCCGGCCGGTGACATCCTTGATGCCCTGGTTGAGGAGACCGCTGATCCAGCGGCAACTCGGCAACTGGTGCGGGTTCTTTATGAGGATCACCAATACGTTCAGGCCCTCAGCAATGTTTTGGATGAGCCCACACTGTTTTATCAGGATGAGTCCTCGGCAAGCCTGGCGGTGAAGATTCTGGTACAGAATCAGCGCTTCATGCTGGCTCGCCTCTTTGTTGCTAATGGCCCCAAGAAGTGGCAGGCAGATCTGGTCAAGATGATTCAAACGGGTGAACAGAACGCCCAAGCTAAGTATCATCAGACTATTCAGCAACGATTGAAGACCTTCTATCATCTTGGGGATGGTAGCCTGCTGGAACAGCGGCAACGTTTAGAGGAGGCTTACGCGCTTCCCTTGGAGAGTTTCATTTTGGGAACGCGGTTTGTCCTTCGTGATCCCTTCGTTCACTACCTAATTAAGGCTGATATCATTGAGAGCCTACGTAAGCTCAAAGTCGATACACAGTTGGATTACCTCTGGATTGACAATCAGGAGTACCAGGTAAACCCCGCTAAGTTACCTGCCCAGAATGATGTTTCAGCGGTTAAGGCCGTTCGACAGATAATTAAGGATCAGTTGGGGGACCAGGATGCAATTAATTTCCAAATGGCCAACCAGCAATTTGACCTCCAGTTGATGTTTCTCTTTCCCCGGGCAACGAACGTGATCACGGATCCCACGGAATGGGCAGATGCCTTATTGGCAACCTTGAATGGGCATGAAATCAATGATGACACGGCTACGGGAAGGTGGCAGCGGCGCTTGATGACGCTGATTTCAACCCTAGCTCAAGCGGGAAAATGAAGTTTTTCTAATTTAGACGAAAAACATCGGCAAATTTATTTACAAACGAGGGGATAGTTGATATTATATTTAAGAATTCTTCTTCAAGCCGTTGACATAAAGCTTTCAATTGGCGAAAAGAAGTAGTACAATATTCCCAAGGGTGTGTCAGTTGTTTTTCTGAAATAACTGACATTATACTTGTAAATTAACAGGAGGTTTTCATTAATGGCTGAAAAAGAACATTATGAACGTACAAAGCCCCATGTAAACATTGGTACTATTGGCCACGTTGACCATGGGAAGACTACTTTAACTGCTGCTATCACCAAGGTACTGGCAGCTAAGGGTCTGGCAAAGGAAGAAGACTACGCTGATATCGATGCCGCTCCAGAAGAAAAGGAACGTGGTATCACTATCAACACTGCCCACGTTGAATACGAAACTGAAAAGCGTCACTACGCACACATCGATGCGCCAGGTCACGCCGACTACGTTAAGAACATGATCACTGGTGCCGCACAAATGGATGGTGCTATCCTGGTTGTTGCTGCTACCGATGGTCCTATGCCACAAACTCGTGAACACATTCTTCTTGCTCGTCAGGTTGGTGTTCAATACATCGTTGTATTCTTGAACAAGACTGACTTGGTTGACGATGATGAATTGGTTGACTTGGTTGAAATGGAAGTTCGTGACCTTCTTAACGAATACGATTTCCCTGGTGACGATGTTCCAGTTATCCGTGGTTCCGCTCTTAAGGCCCTTGAAGGTGACCCAGAACAAGAAAAGGTTATCCTTCACCTTATGGACGTTATCGATGACTACATTCCAACTCCAAAGCGTCCTACTGACAAGCCATTCATGATGCCTGTCGAAGACGTCT
>CAMFOZ010000076.1 GCA_945971245.1 uncultured Lactobacillus sp. | reverse complement strand
TGTTAATCACCTCAGTCGTATTGGTCAGACCGGTGTGGATAGCGGAGGCGTAAAGATAGTCCGACAGGTCTGTCTCATAAAGGCTGGTCAGGTCATTGATGCAAAGCACGTCAGCATCCAGGTAGAGAATCTTGTGCAGGTCAGCAGGTAGGAGCTCGTGGGCCAGGAGCCGGTAATAGATAGTAGTCGGATAGCGATCGGTGACGGGCGCATCCTTAAACATCTCGTTCTTCACCATGACAGGGTGGTAGATCATCCCTAGTCGTTGACAGAATGCGGCCAACTTTGGCCCCTGCTTTAAGGGTTCCTTTTGAATCACGTAGACATCAAAATTGTCCGCGTTAGTATTGACCTTAATTGACAGCAGTACGGTTGCTAACTGTGTAGTATAATGATCATCAATTGAAAATAGTAAATTCATACTAACGGTCCTCCTCATATATTAATTTATTATAGCAGAACCGATCGGATGAATTTAGGAATGGAGCACCATTATGAGCCAAGAAGAACAAATTGTCGCAGTTAAGCAGTACACCATCGATAAGCTCGGTGCAGATAAGACCGGGCATGGCATGGATCATATCAACCGGGTCGTCCGGATGGCCCGGCGGTTGGCCGTTGGCGAAGGGATTGACCCCTTCCTCCCCGTCGTGGCCGCCTACCTCCACGACACGATTGACGAAAAGCTAGTCGACAGTATTCCCGCTGCCAAGCAGGAACTCCAAGACTACCTGGCAGCCCATAATTTCACCACTGAGGAGATCAAGACTATCATGGACGTGATCAGCAACATCTCCTTCGCCCACACCCTTGATGGTGAAAAAATTCAACTCTCCCCCATTGGCAAAATTGTCCGGGACGCTGACTGGTTGGATGCGATCGGCGCCCTCGGCATCACCCGGGCCATCTACTACGGGGGTGCTCACCACGAGAAGATTTATGATCCCGCGGTTAAGCCTCGTCAGAACATGAGCCGGGAAGAATACCGCAACCTGGCTGATGAAACGATTATCAACCACTTCTATGAAAAGATCCTTAAGCTGAAGGATATGCTGCAAACACCGACTGCTCGCCAGATCGCTGAACATCGTCAACAAGTTATGCTGGACTTCTTAGCCGAGTTCAAGGCTGAGTGGAAAGCTGAGCGATAAAATAAAACCGCCCTGTTAGCAAAATTGCTAACAAGGCGGTTTTTAATTACTTTTTAGAACTATCAGAATTATTATCATCAACCGGGACAACCCAGTGCTGCCACAACCACCGGGCGGCGATTGCCAACAATGGCGTTAAAACTGCGTAGAGTAACGCGGTCAGGATACTGGTGGAGAAACCGAGCCGCACAAAGGCCCAAGCGGTGGCACCCTGAGCATCAAACAACCAGCCAGTTACGGCCAAGCCACCCTCGATCAGGACTAATTGCGCTAGTCCGGCAACCAAGCCCAGAAAAATCAGCTGTTGATGAGTGACATCCTGGTCACGCGGTATTTGCCAACCAATCAGCCAGGCCAATAGAGCAACTGTCAACAAGATATCGATTACGGCTACCCAACCGACCGTGCCAATCATAAACATGATGATTAAGGCAATAACAGTGGCCAGAAATGCCCAACCGGTTCCCGCAGTCAGTAGGACGGCCAGACTAATAATTCCCGCCCACGGGGCAACGAAGATCCCCGTTGGCAGGACAAAACGGACACTCACGAAGCCGGCAAGCACCATCAGAACAACTGCCACGACAGCGAAAACCACGGATTTACTACTTATCCGCATGATCTTAAAGTGGCTTCTTATCAGTATCCTGCATCCAGGCCAGGGCCAATGCGCCTTGACCAAGGTGGGTACCGATAACCGGACCGAAGTAACTCAGTTCGAACTTGATGTCAGGGAAGTCAGCCTGCATCTTCTCCATCCACTTTTGACCGGCCTCCGGAGCATTGGCGTGGAAGACAATGCAGCGAACTGGGTAGTCAAGCTTAGGTAAGTCTTCCTTGAAGATCTGCTCACACCGCAGCTTGGCCTTCTTCATGGAACGAACCTTTTCAAAGGCCTCGATGGCGTGGTGTTCATTGTGGAAGCTCAGCAGTGGCTTGATCTTCAGAATGGAACCAACGAATGCGGAGGCGTTGGAGAGACGGCCTCCCCGGACGAGATTCTGCAGATCATCAACTACAAAGACTTCGTTGATCGTGTCCCGCAGCTGGGTCAGCTTAGCAATGATGGTATCCAGGCCTTCCCCGGCTTCGACCATCTGAGCGGCCTGAATGGCCAGGTACCCCATCAGCTTAACCGTAATCCGACTATCGAACGGTACGATCTTGATCGTATCCTTCATTTCTTCCGCGATTTGACTGATGTTGTTCAGGAAACCGGAGATTGACTTAGTCAGGTGGATACTGATAACGGCATCGTAGCCCTCGTCAGCGAGCTTTTGGTAAAGCTCCATCATTTCACCGATTGAAGGCTGGGAAGTACTAGGGAAAGTACTAGAAGTCTTCAAGAGGTGGTAGAATTCTTCGGTTGTAATATCAACGCCTTCACGGTAACTCTTACCGTCCACAACGAATGGAATTGGGACAACGTGAATATGATTGGCGGCCGCCTCTTCTGGAGTAAGGTAGGCGGTGCTGTCGGTTACAACAGCAATTTTCATTGTATCGTCCTCCATTTTTTAATTGATAATTTTAATAATTGCTTTGAAGTGGATAAAAATCCACATAATATAAGAAGCATACCACATGCAGAAGTATAAACCAACTTATTTCGGTGGACAAATGCTTAAACTTGTTCGTGTATGGGGAAAAACGGTATAATATATATCGCACAATTTTGAACGTTATTTAATGAAAGGAGCGCTTTTCATGTCCTTTGACGGTTTCTTTACCCATGCAATGGTGCATGAACTAGACCAAACACTAACTACTGGACGGGTCGCTCGCGTGAGCCAACCCTACCCGGCCGAATTGATTATTACAATCCGCGCCCACCGGCACAACCATGCCCTCCTGCTCTCGGCTAACCCGACCTACCCGCGGATCCAGATCACAACAATCCCCTACAGCAACCCCGCTGTTCCGACCAATTTCACGATGACCCTTCGTAAATACCTGGAAGGGGCCATCCTCCACTCAATCGAACAGGTTGGCAATGACCGGATTATCAAATTAACCTTTGACACTCGCGACGAACTGGGTGATAGTCAGCAACTGGTTCTGGTCAGTGAAATCATGGCCCGGCACAGTAATATCTCACTAGTTAACCATAAGACAGGAAAGATCATTGATACGATCAAGCACGTCGGTTCGGACCAGAACCGAGTCCGGCTGCTCCTGCCGGGGGCAACCTTTGTCATGCCACCTAAGCAGGATAAGCTCGATCCTTACCTGCCAAATCAACTCTATAGTGACCTAGTTAAGCAGTACCAGGATCCCCGTGAGCTGGCTCACCAGCTGCAGCAGGGTTATGAGGGGCTGGGTACCGATACGGCCCGCGACCTTGCCAACCGCCTGCTCGCTAGTGACCACCTCCCCACTACCTACCAGCAGTTTATCCAGCACTTCAATTCCCCTGATCCGGTAATCATCAATGGTAAACGGAAGTCATTCATGGCTTTCCCACCGCTGGATGCTGAAGATGACACCCTGCAACATTACCCAACCCTTTCCGAAATGTTAGATAACTATTACGCCCAAAAGGCTCAGCAGGATCGGTCCAAGGAGTTGGCTGGCCAGGTCATCAAGGTGATTAAGAACGAGCTGAAGAAGGACCGGCGAAAGGTTAAGAAGTTCAACCAACAGCTGGCCGATGCCGATGCTGCTGACCGTTACCGGATTCGGGGTGAAATTCTAACCACCTACCTCGGTAAACTGAAGCCTGGTATGAAGGAGATTACCCTGCCAAACTTCTACGACGACAACAAGCCACTGAAGATCAAGTTGGCACCAGAACTATCACCATCCCGTAACGCCCAGAAGTACTTCACCAAGTACGATAAGCTGAAGGCCTCCGTTGCCCACGTCAACGAGCAGATGAAGCTGACCAACGACGAGATCGCCTACTTTGAAAATATCCAGAACCAGATCGACCTCGCCGAGCCATCCGACATTCAGGAGATCCGGCTTGAATTACAACAGCAAGGCTACATCAAGGGTAAGAAACAGAAGAGCAAGAAGCGGCGTAAGGTCCGTCTCAGCAAACCCGAACAGTTCCACACCAGTGATGGTACCCTGGTGCTGGTCGGCAAGAACAACCTGCAGAACGACCGCCTGAGTTTCAAGACTGCTAACAAGAATGAAATCTGGCTTCACGTCAAGGACATTCCTGGTTCGCACGTTGTGATTCGTTCAACCGATCCAAGTGATCAGACCATCTTGGAAGCAGCCCAGCTGGCGGCCTACTTCTCCAAGGGCCGTGATTCGGATAATGTCCCTGTCGATTATCTGCCGGTCAAACGGCTCCACAAGCCGAACGGTGCTAAACCCGGTTTTGTCACGTTCCGGGGCCAGAAAACTTTGTATGTAACACCGCATAAGCTCGAGAATTAATTGTCTTCGTAAGGTTACATAGTTATTCCTTAAAAAGGAGCATCTAATTAGGTGCTCCTTTTCTTGTTGGCTAGTCGGGAATATTTTCTGTTTTGAGGTTCTTTTTAGTTGTTTTATTTTTGAATTTTAGTTAAAGTAAATTTCAACTTTACATTATTTTGCTTTACAAAAATTAATCAACGGCCTAAATATCCTAACCTTTTTACTCTGTGTTTCAATATTTATTATACATAATCGTGTATAATGTTATAATAACTTTAGGAACCGTTTTTAATTCAAAGACGGAACCTGATGTTAATTGGATTATAAAAGATCGCCCTAACCTACCACATTTAATAATTAGGGACGATCTTTTTTAGTGTATATCTAACCCTCTCCGTTAAAATCGAAAAAGCCAACTAGAGCACCATTATCTGTGCTCTAGTTGGCTTATTTTTATAATATACGTGGCAAGCTGCCTTCCTATGCCTGTAAGTGACCGCTAACACTTGGCACCAGCAGTTCGTATACATAAGAAAGCTCTTGTGGCCGGTAAGCTCCGTGAAGCGTCCCCACCTTGGTGAAGCCGTTCTTCGTAATCACGTGTTGCATTACCTGGTTGTTTTCATTCGTGCTGATCCGGATGGACTTAACCTCTGGCCGTTGTTCTTCCAGGTAGTCCAGCATATGAATGAAGAGCTTCGAAGCATAACCCTTCCCGGCATGGTCGGAATGAATGGCAACCCGATGAACAACGACATAATCTTCGGTCTCCATCAGCCACTTACCATTCAGGTCATCGTAGAAGTGGTCCGGCGCATCGACAATCGCCAGGGTACCCACCGTCTGACCGTCATTGGACTGGGCCAGGTAGGCATAGCCGTGCTTGATATCTTCCTCGATGTGTTCAACGTTCGGGTAGTCGCCCTGCCACTGGTCAACACCCCGCTCAGCCAGCTGGTCACGGCCGTTGCGCAGGATCGTCAAAATGGTATCCAAATCTGCCATCGTGGCTTTCTTCATTTTCATATAAACTCACTCCCATCCGGTACCCGTTTTCTCGGCACCAGTTAAAATAATTAATTCAAATGGTATTATACAGGAAATCGTCCAAAATAGCGCCTATTTTTTCTTGAAAATCAAAAGACGGCCCGTACGGCTAAAACCGTATTGACCGTCAATATTAAAACTACTTATTTACTTGCCTTAGCCTTCCCTGCGGCTCGCGCGAGACTCTTCTCCTCAGTCTCCGCATAGTTGACCATCTTCAAGAAGTTATCAACGTCAAGGCTGGCCCGCCCGATCAGAACCCCATCGATGTCAGGTTTAGCCATGATCTCCTTGATGTTATCCGGATTGACACTACCCCCGTAGAGAATCCGGATCTTGTCAGCGATCTCGTAGGTGTAGTTGTCCGCAATCGTCCGCCGGATCATCCGGCAGCCTTCCTCGGCCAGGGCGGCGTTGGCGTGTTGGCCAACCCCGACGGCCCAACTAGGTTCATAGGAGATGACAACCCGCTTGATCTGGTCTAACGAAACACCGTGCAAGACACTCATCAGCTGCTGGAAGACGTAGTGAATCTCACCATTGACCTCTTTTTGGACCATCGTCTCATCCGTACAGATAATCGGGGTGACGTCCATCTGGAGGGCCGCCTTCACCTTCTTATTGACGGCCTGGTTATTTTCACCGAAGAGGCGCCGCCGTTCGATGTGCCCAAGCATGGCATAGGAGGCACCCAGGTCCTTAAGGCCACGCAGGCTGATCTCACCAGTATAAGGTCCAGAATATTCTGCCGCGGCATTCTGGGCAATGATCTTCAGCCCGGAATTACCAGCTGCCTGCTTCATGCTGTACAAGGAAAAAGCCTGCGGGGCAATCCCCACCTCAATCTTATCTGGATCGGGCAACTTGTCCTTAATTGCGTTGACAAAGGCAACGGATTCTGCCACGCTCTTATGCATCTTCCAATTAGCCGCAATAAATGGTTTGCGCATCGTTGGTTCCTCCTCGCTGGTTTTATCTAAGTATGACATATTTTGGCCCGCGGGTCATTCTATTTTTGGTCCCTTGATTGATTATTAAGAAACAACGTTCAAGCTAATTATACCACCCTATCTAAGAGCACATGCAGTGCTAATCGTAAGCACTGCATTCTTTATCCGTTCCTTGCAACAAAGCAAATCACGTCAGCAAGGTTGAGTAAAACGCCTCAGCTAGTCTTTATTGTTGTATTTCCGCTGCCCATTGATAACTAATCTCTTAATGGTTGACGTATCTGACGTTTGAATCTTATTGCCGAGGTCAGTCAGGGCCGTCATCCCCTTTTGCGGGTGATATACCAGGCCAGCGTGTTCCAAGGCGGTTAATGCGAACCTGAACCGGGGCTTAATCTGTGACTCAGTTCCGGTAGAATCGGTCTCAAATTCCGCATGTGGAATAAAGATGTCGTGTTTGCTTAAATACTCAAGGACCTGCACTCGTTCAACTGGATTTTGGACGATCTGAAGATACTTCAAGATAGCCAGTTCAAGATAATCTTCTTGCTCTTCTCGCGTTAGTTTTTCGTACTCAAACACTTTGAATCACTCCTTCCCATCACGCTCTTGCTACTCACCTATAAGTATAGTCTTAATTGATTTATTTAGGTAATATGAAAAGCCCTCCACTACAACTATAGTGGAAAGCTTTCCTTGGTTATTCAATAGCTTTGCAGAAACGAGGTTTTATAAATTTCTCCGCAAAAGAGATAAGATCATATCGAGATAATTATTATTGTGCGGTGTACCCACCATCAGTGACAAACTCTGATCCAGTGGAGAATGATGACTTGTCAGAGGCAAGGAAGACACACATGTTGGCAATTTCATCCGCACTGCCTAACCGGCCCATTGGGTGTAATGCCTCCAGTGATTCCCGCATTTCTGGGTAGGCATCAACCATTGGGGTGTGGGCATATCCAGGGTGGACTGAGTTAACCCGGATTGGGTACTTCTTTTCGCAGCAGTACAGGGCGGCGGACTTCGTAATCAGACGAACAGCACCCTTGGCAGCGTTGTATGAGAACAAGTTTGAAATCCCAATCAAACCGGCAATTGAACAAAGATTAATAATGGAGCCACCATGTTCTTTCATGTGTTGGATCCCATACTTTTGACCAAGCGCAACCCCATCGAGGTCAACGGATAGGATCTTGTGGAAATCATCTAGCTTGAATGATTCAGCATTATCAAACAGCAAAATTCCGGCATTGTTCAAAAGAATGTTCACTGGGCCAAAGGTTTGTTCCGCCTTTTCAAATACTTGTGGCCATTCTTCTTCCTTAGAAACATCTTGCTTGATAAAGATAGCATCCTCGCCAAGCTGATCTGCCTGTTTCTGTCCTTCCTTATCATCAACATCGGTCATGACAACCTTGGCGCCCTCTTTAACAAACGCCTTTGATGTAGCCAAACCGAATCCTTTAGCGGCACCAGTAACAATGGCAACTTTTCCATCTAGTAGACCCATAAATATAGCTTCCTTTCTATTCTACAAACTATGGCAACGCTTACATTTATATATTAGATCATGACTATTAGTAAATACAATAGTTAATCGTCAATAAGCATTTACTAGTAGGACATATTAGCGTTATAAAATATGCAAGGGACAAAATGTTTAAGTTTTATTACAAATATAATGGCGGCTAAGATAATAAAAGAAGCTCCTTCCACTGTGGTTATTGTAAGGCGCTTCTTAATTATTTCTACCTTATTAGAAAATGCTAATTTTATAAGGTTCACAATGTCCATTAAACTTCTAATGTGAATTGACTAAAATTTTCTTCATTAATGTATGAAAATTCAAATAAGAACACTATATTAACTGACACTTTTAATGAAGCAAAGTTACTATCCATAACGTTTCGATTACCACTAACGAGCTTAAAAATAGAATAATTGATGTTTTTTTACTTTCCATAAAATCTACCTTTCTTTAAGAATTAAAAAGGAGCTTTGAAAAGTCACGAATACTTTGTCGCCAAACATTCCATTCATGTCCTCCTCGATAGATCTTTCTAATGCATGTATCACCCTTCTCTTTCAGAAGCAAATCATCTTCTTCAAACATCTTCCAAAAAATATCTTCGTTACCCATTGCTCGATAAAATACCTTAAAGCAATTATTAAATAATGAAGAATCATTTAGTAATTCTAAATGTTTATTTTTAGAAGGCCCACGTTGAATCATATCCATTTCTTTATTTCCTTGAATAAAGTCACGCAAGAAACCACTAAAGAGGCCAATATATGAGAACAATTCAGGATGCGTAAATGCAGTAATACTAGTATGAATTGATCCCATAGATAACCCAGCCATGGCTCGATGATCTTTATCTCTTATAACTCGATATTTATTTTCAACGAACGGCATAATATCCTGTAAAAGCTCTCTTGGAAAGAGTGTGTGGTCAACTACCCTTTTGCCCTGCCTTTTAACTTGAACCATTCCATTTGCCATAACTACAATAAACGGTGTAATCTCTTTTTCAGCAAGTAAATTATCTAAAATAAAGTTCACTCGACCCTCGGCACACCAACTCGTTTCATCCTCACCATAACCATGTTGTAAGTATAAGATTGGATACCTCTTATCTGGCATCTGATCATATTCAGCGGGTGTGTAGACTAAGCACCGTTCCCACTCATGGGTCACCGAAGATTTAAAAATTTCTTGATGGACAGTTCCATGCGGTACATCTTTTATTTGATAAAAATCATTACCATCATTATTCAGCTCAACATAATTATATGGTCGACCATATCCATAACAAATTGGTAAATAAGGCAAAATTATTTCAACACTATCAATTATTATTTTTAATCCCGAAATGTCAATTTAAATTAGAAAAATGTTGAAAGCTGTTCATCTGTGACGT
>CAMFOZ010000075.1 GCA_945971245.1 uncultured Lactobacillus sp. | reverse complement strand
GTGCTATTATATAGTTGTTGATAGGAATTAAGGAACTATAGCAAAGGAGATAATCACAATGGAAGAAGTATTAACGGGTCAAAAAGTTTACCTGGTCAAGGCTACACTTGGCGAAACCAAGGGAATTCTGGGCGTGTTTGATAGTGCCCAGAGCGCTGAACAGTTTGCCCAGAACAAGTACCGCGAATGGACACATGATGAGGGCTTTACCTGGGGCGAGGGCCAGACAGCTAAGCAAGTAGTTATCACGACACCGGGGCAAGATCATCCCCTTAAGGGTGGCCTGGTAATCAGTGAACTGCCAGTCCGGGCAAAGTAGGAGGTGCTACTATGACAAGCAAGAATAAGATTTACATTATCACTCGCCGTGAAATTGGTGGCGACCACCAGTCCGACACATATCCACGGGCTTTTAAGACTGTCGATGAAGCTGTGAAAGCCATGTCGCAGTGGTCACTTCGCATCGACCATGAGTACGAAAAGGAGCTGGGCTACACCACCAAAATTGTTGACTGGTTGAAGTTCCAAGAGATTGATATTGTGGACGTTGATGACCCCGACCACCCGACACTGGAGGAACTGACAGTAGAAGAACTGGAGATATAAGCATCCCCAGCTACGGGGTAAGAAAAGTGGCAGTTAATTGACTGCCACTTTTTATTTAATTTATCAACTATATGTATTGACAAACAAGTATAATATGTTATTATATAGTTGTTGATAGGAATAAGGCTTAATAAAGGAGATAATCATCATGACAAAAAGCTATGTATTACTTGAAGATCATCCGGGCAAGGGAAGCCAAGTGCTGGGCGTATATACTTCAGAAGCTGAGCTCCTGCAAGCTTCTGAGGATACTATCGGTAAGGATTTCCAGCCTTACGAAGATTTTCAAGAAGCTCACGGATACTCTGGACTGATGTGCGCTGAGGTGGCCTCTGGGCGAGCACCAAAGCAAGCCAAACGCCGTCCAATCATCTGGGATAAGAACGAAGTAAAAGCGCACCTTAAAAATTCAGTTTACGTTATTGTTGAACAAGAGCTAGCTGGCGACCACCAAAATGATCTATACTACCGAGCCTTTAAGAGCGCTAAAGAAGCTCTGAAAACTGCTGAGAACTGGGCCACTGAAATTGCTGAGGATTATGAGAGTGGAGGCAACTTTACTGCTAAGGTTGAGATGTCAGAAGTTTACCAGCAAGTAACCATCAGTGACGCGGATGACCCAGACAGTATCATCGAAGAACTATCGGTAAAAGAATTAGACATGGAGTGAGCATCCCCAGCCAGTGGGGCAAACAAGCATACGAGAGGACGGCAACAAAGCCGTTCTCTTTTTTTACTTAATTTTCTTTGCTATACGTATTGACAATAAGACATAGAGTGGTATTATATAGTTGTTGAGAGGAATAAGGAATTAAAGAAAAGGAGATAATTGTCATGAGCTGTAAACTTACAGGTATTAAAGTACTACCAGCTGACTGCTACGAGGTTCACTTCTTAGTTAATGGACAAGACCGGATGATCTTCCACCAAGGAATTGAAGCCTTGATGATGGATGTACTGGACGAGGACGATTATGACGGCCCATCCGAGCGGGAAAAGTGGTGCGAGGACGGCACCCTGCCAGAAACATTTGGCCACCTGGATAATGACTATGGCCAAGGCGAGGTTGAGTACGCTGAGCGGTACTTCAAGGCAACCGAAGATAGCTATGAGATAGCCTTTGATCCTGTCTTAGCCTAGACAAGAAGCAAACAACAACGAGGGGGTGACCAAATAACGGTCATCCCCAATTTTTATAAATTTGTTGTAGTATATGTATTGACAATTGAATGTAATGTGGTAATATATAGTTGTCAGATGAGTTAAGGACAATAAAAGAAAAAGGAGATAATCATCATGACTACTGATTTACTTACCGCAGTGCTTCCTATTAGCATGGAAAACGTTGAAAAGAGTTGCACCTGGCGAGATGCTTCAGAAGAGGAGAGAGCCGAATTTTTCAAGGCCGTTGTTACCTACTCAATTGCCGTTAAGACAGTTGCCCAGGAGCACCGCGACAAACTCACGCTGGAAGATGAGCTCATTGCCTGCACCTTGCTGGACTGGGAAAGCGACCTGCTTATGCCAGCAATTACCAGCTTTGACGAAGAGATTGCGGTTAACTATGATAGCTCAATTAATCAGTTCTCTGATCGCTTGCTGACCGAGTGCCAGCATCCCCAGAAGTGGGTTGAAAAGCTTGAAAAAGCTTACGAAGAGAACGAGGACGACATCAAAGAACGGGCAACTAACGAGGACGGGAATTTTGACCTTGACCTAGTAGAAAACTTCTCGGCAGACTACCGGGACTACTTGTACGAATAGCAACAAGGGGGGGCAACAACTTGCTCCCCTTTTTTACTTCACTTTTATTTACTATACGTATTGACAAATCAATATAATATGGTATTATATAATTGTTGATAGGAACAAGCGAAAAGCAAAGGAGATAATCACGATGCTCTACTTAATTAAGGACTTGGAGAACGGCAACTGGTGGCACGAAACTAAGAAAGACCTTTTACGGTGGGCCGAGGAATTAAGCACCACTGATGAGGAACTGGACGTGGATGAAGCGGTAGACACTATTGAGAATTACCGTGGCCACGACTACGAGGTGGAACTGATTGCCTAGTAAGCTCAACAGATTAGCGAGGAAAGCAGTGAGGGGATGACTAAAAATGGTCATCCCCTTTAATCTTATATTTTTACTATGTATGTATTGACAATAAGATTTAATGTGGTATTATATAGTTGTTAGAGGAATTAAGGACAACTTGAAAAGGAGATAATCACCATGAAGAAAACATTCTCAGTTCGTCACAATAAGTACTATACCAGCGTCTTAGTCAACCATATCACTAGGGATAACCTGCTCGAAGCCAACAAGATGGCCCGGGAATTGGAGAGCGCTGACCCGAACGGTAAACCGGTTGTGGTAAAGCCCACCCGGCGGGGCTTTGACCAGTACCGGAAAGATTACCGGGAAGAAGAGCTGATGCGGAATACTAAAGTTGGCGACAGCTTCGACATTATGGGTGTCAAGTTCACAGTGACTGACCAGCGACCGGATAGCCATGTTAATGGGAATATCACTCTCCGGGCCAAAGACTATTTGTGGGATGATGATGGCGTTATTGGTACGTATACTTCAGAATTTGGCATTTTCTATTGCCAGTCGCTATATGATTACGTGTACCACATTTTATCTTTTCTTGGCGCTATTGAGAGAACTCATCCCCGGGTCATAGATATTAGCGATAAAATGGCCTACTAACTCAGCCAAAGAGTAGCAATCTTCTAGCTACTCTTTTTTGCTAAATTTATTTGCTATACGTATTGACAAAACGATATAGTGTGTTATTATATAGTTGTTGATAGGAATTAGGAATTAAGCAAAGGAGATAATCTTATGACTGATGAAACTATGAAAGACGTTGAATTCTTGCAGGGTGAGGGCGGTTCATTTGCCCAGAAGATGGCTGACTTTCTTTGGATAGTATCCGGGGATGCAGGGGTTCTATCCGAACTTGACCCAGGCGAGTACGGCTACCGTATTGCCAACCTAACCCCGGAACTGCTTCACCAACTGCCAGATATTGCTCCAGTGTACGCTGGAGCCTACAGATTTAAGGATGATCTGGGGGATGAGAGCCGTCCACTGACGGATAACTTTGAAACTAAGGAAGATGTTCTCAAGACGGCTGGGGAAGTGATTGATAACGTCCAGGCCTACTTGGGGGATGACGCTGACAAGTACATGAAGCCAGCTAGTGAGAAGCAACGTGAAGAACTGGCCTGCGAGCTGGTTAGTCAGCTGACCTGGCAAGGTGCTGACGCTTACGGCCCAGAATTTGAAGAGGATATTGAGGGATGCTTTGATAACGGTGAGCTGGACGCTTATCCGATGCTGTTCAAGCAGGACGCTGTTGAGCCCACCAAGTAGCTAAGAAGAAACAGAGGGGACAACTAATTATGATGACGGCAAGTAATAAACAAAAATATGAGGCCAAGGTTCACTTGGTAAATGCTGGGAAGAGTAAAGTGTTTGCCGACTGGCACCACTTCTTCGGTGTTAGCAAGGCTGACTTCTTAAAGGAGCTGAAGTGGCTCATGGAAGATACGGGCTTCAAGCGTGAGATTGCAATTGATGCAAACAACGATGCAATTATACGGGCACGTCTACTGGCTATGACACCGCAACAGGTGGCCATGTTTGGTGAGTGCTACGACAAGGATAACTGCAAAGTCCGCATTGCCCACTTAACCCGGTACAAAGACACCCGGACAGATACTGTCTACTTCCTTGACGGGAACGGCTGGCGGTTCTTCCCACAGTATTCTTTGAGCCCACGGGACTTTATCTAACAAACTGAACAAAAGCAAAATAGGGCCATCCCCAGCACGACAATGAGCCGGGGATGACCTTTTCTATTACTATTCAGCACTACACTTGCATCCCCAGAAACCCGTTAAATCAGCAACCCAGCTGGGGATGCAATCTTTTCCAATTTTATTTACTATACGTATTGACAATATAGAATATAGTGGTATACTATAATTGTTGAGAAATTAAGAAGCAAAGAAAAGGAGATAATTATGATGATTACAACTACTGATTATGCACAAGAACTCAAAGACCTGGGTCAAGACAACGACTTAGCTAAGAGTGACACCTGGCACCGTGCAACGCCGGAACAACAACGTAAATTGGTTAATGCGGTAGTTACTTTTTCCAACTTGATTGATGTAAACGCCCAGGAATATAGGGCCAAGCAAACACTGGAGGGTGAGTTCATCGCCTGTGTTCTCTACGACTGGTTCTATGATCTGGTAGAGCCTGGGCTTACCACTCTTGACTACGAACTGGACACCACGTATCAACCAGTAGACAACGTTACTTCGGCGATTGATTATTTCTCTAATCGGTTACTTGACGACAGCTCGGACATGGCCAACAAGATCAAAATCTTGAAGCAAACTTACAAGGAAGATGAGGAGCATATCAAGGAATTGGCAACTGACGATAAAACGGGCCAGATTGACTTAGGACTGGTCAATGACTTCTCAGCTGAATATCGTGACAGCCTGTACTAACAGGCGAATACAAGGGGATGAATAACAACCATCCCCTTTTTGTTTTGCCCTGGTGCATCCCCGGAACTGCACTAAATCAGCAATCTAACTGGGGATGCACTTTTCCTAAAATTCTTAATATACGTATTGACAATACAGAATATAGTGGTATACTATAATTGTTGAAGGAGTTAAGGAACTGATAAAGGAGATAAGCAAGATGGTACAGCTTAAGACAATCGAAAAGGAACAGCAAGCACTGACACTCATGGCTAAGAACATTGAGCAGGTTACTAAGACGAACGAACAGGTAGACAAGCTAACTGGCACCACCTACTGGTCAACTGATCTGTTGTACACGGGTGCATCAACCCTGGCAGTTAAGATCTTGCTTCAGAAGATCGGTGTCAAGCCCACTGAGCAACGCATCAAGACAGTGGCTCACGAACTGGAAGATAGCAACTACCACTACCCGGTGGAAGCCGTGCTGAACATTGACCACGATCTAACCTGGGCCGGCCGGGTAGAACTGTGGAAGCCAGCAGGTGAGAGCCTGCAAGAACACTACCTTAACCGGGTGCGTGAGATTACCAGTGACTTGTCGTCAACAGCACTGTAAAAGCTAAGGCCATCCCCGCCGGGCTGATAGCTGGGCGAGGATGGCCTTTTAATTATGTCTAGCCGGAAATTCCGTGACTTTAGTCATGGGATGGATAGGCCTACTATGATAGAATACTTGTAGATAGTAATTGACTTAGTAACTGTATCACTAAGAACCAAAGTGAACGATTACAGCATTATAAAGCTAACTATCTAACAACTATTGAGATATATCGTCCCTATGGCAACCTGGGGACGTAAAAGGCATTGGTAATTAGACGATCACTGCTCAAGTGACCGTGGCTGTTTGAGTAAATCGTCCGTATCTATGCAAATTGTGGTTCAGACACTCAATATCGGGGTGTCTGCTCACAAGCCATTGACTTTAGCCAATGGTGGTTGACTCTGCGTAGCATCCCCGGAACTGCACTAAATCAGTAATCTAACAGGGGATGCACTTTTCTTTTGAATTCCTTTCATATACGTATTGACAATTAATAGTACGGTGTGGTAATATATAATTGTTGAATGAATGAGGACAAGCAAAGGAGAAGCAATCATGACCGACTACGAAAACAAGGACGGACAAGTTACTGACGAACAGATCAAGGCCTACGTTGAGGACTACGGCTACGAGATGACTGACAACTTAGACGAAGCTCTTTACATTCTGCGTGACGGTAGCATGATCTCCGGTGGCTATGACATGGGTATCCGGGGTGAAGACCACAACATGATCGTTGACCTTATCTCCGAGGGTGTTGAAAAAGACAAGAACAGCGAGGGTGCTACCAACTTCTGGAAAGCACTCCACCAAAAGACTAGCCTGGTGCGGGTAGTTCCAGAAACTAACTCAGCACTGATCGCTACAGGCCAGCAACTGACGGCCCCGCAACGGCACGTAATTGATGAATTAGGTTACAAGGTGGAAGAATACATTAAGTAGCCCGGAATGGCTGAGAGAGGCTCCTGAGAGCTTCTGGGGCCATTCTCTGCTTTGCGGTGTAGTAGGTGCGCTCTATTCCGCAAAGTGGCTGGGGATGCAGACAACAGCAAACCAACAACGGCCTTAATAGAAAGACGATAAGTGGGGATGGCAACAGCACCATTCCCACTATTTTAGTTTTTCTTTACTAATACTATTGACAATCATTGAGGATATGGTATTATATAGTTGTTAAAGGAATTAAGGACTTTTAGCAAAGGAGATAATCACAATGAATGCAAAGAACATTTTCAGCAAGGAATACCGAATTAACGCTCTCGTACGCCGACTAGATGGCTTTGAGAACCATCAGTTTAACGATCTGAAAGACGACCTGTCTTTTGACCCAGTGGTTAAGGATGCCCAGCAGGCAACTAAGGAGCTGAACGACTACCGGTCTGGTAACGGCCAAGGTGGTGCATTAAATGCTCTGAAAGATATTAGTGACTATGAAGCAGACCAAGTTGGCGTGTATGATGACCAGGAACGGCTCTACCAGGGATGCGACCCCGTATTAGTTGCTAAGACCCTAAAGTGGTGTGCTGAGGACTACTACTGGTCTGAAATTATGGAATATGCTGGGCTCATCGGTGAGGATGCTATGACCGCTGAGAACATTAAAAAGTTCAAGGCTTGTGCCAAGAAACTGCTGGACAACCCGGACAGCCAATTCATGGGTGCTTGCAGGTATGACCCGACTGATGAAGAAATTATGGCTGGCTACATGGGTATGGGTGGCTATTTCAGGCGCTAATCAGTATTAATTGCCACCGCTGGGGATGAACTTGCATCCCCAGCTTTAATATTCTTATATGTTACCATTGACAATTGATTATAGTTGTGGTAACATATAATTGAACAAAACAAAGGAGATGTTTTAATTGGAAAAGCCAAATGACTTTAGTAAGCCAACTGTAATTGACACATTGCTGAGGAAGCTCCAGGGCTTCAAGGACAAGGACATTGCGACGATGTGTGATGACCTGATGAACGATAAAGATTGCTACATTACAGACGAGTTAGACGCAATGCAGGCCTTGAATAACTACCGCTCCGGCAACGGGGGAACTGGCAAGGCTCAAGCCATCAAGGACATTCAGACCTACGAACAGGACTCTGACATCTTTGACGAGAACATACCCTTTGACCATGCCACCCATGTAGAAATTGCCAGGCGGCTGACCTGGTGCATCTATGATTACTACTTAACCGTAGTAACCGAGGAAGCCATGCTGACGCCGAGAGATGAGCTAACCAAGGAGAACATCGCCAAACTCCGGGAAACTGCTCAGACAGTGCTAGACATCCAAAGAGTACAATTCGATGGTGTTCCTAATCACCGAGAACAGTTGAACTAAGCCAAGTGAGATAACATGTTGAAGAAATTAAGGACTAAAGGAGATAATAATCATGACTAAGCAAGAAGCAATTAAGGAATTCGTTAACCGTGAATTTGCTGTGAGTGAGGATACCAGCGTTACAGTGACTGACGAGGGCCTACTGAGTGGTGAACTTCAGGACGTGGACGACAACACCATGCAAGTAACCTACAGCATCTTTGACCGGCTGGGCAACGTGTACAAGGACAACATCCCCGGAGACAAGCTGGAAGATGAAATTGTTGCTCTAGTAGAACGGTTAGAGAAAACAGGGGCTGATAATTGCTAAGTACGATAGGCAAGAGAAAAACAACAAATTAAAACGTCAGCAGGGGATGCAACAGCATTCTCTGCTTTTCCTTTTATTTTTATAACTATTACCATTGACAATTTATTATAATATGGTATTATATAGTTGTTGATAGGAACAGAGGGACAAACAAAGGAGATAATGATAATGAGTTATGATACAGCGGTAAGTTTCAAGATTGACGCTAAGACACGGACCATCACTGCTAAGGTTCGCTCCAGTAATTGCTTCGACGAATGGGGCCGCCGCGTAGTTGATGACGTCAAAAAGCAATTTGACAATGAGAACGACTTTAAGAAGTGCGTATTTGACTTGGCAGACTCAGCGCTGAGCGGTAGTCTGCGGTTCAGCCGGACAGCTACCATGAGTAAGCGTCTGGCCTGGCTCAATAACCATGGCTTACTTAAGGCAGAGAAGACAGACTATGACATGATATGGAAGTCAGTTAAACGGACTGAGGAAGTCTACCAAGTACTGGCTGGTATCAAGCGGGTCAAGTACGATACCTGGCTGATTAAGTCAAATGATGGCCGGCCAATTCAGGAAACTCGCTCAGGTGTTCAACTTGGTGGCCGGGGGACTAAGTTCTATAGCATTGAGGATGCTAAGAACTTCTTCAATGAATTGAACGACACTAGCCGGTGGACGTCAAAAGTTAACTGGGTTAAGGAATACGGCTTAGCGATTACTAAGGCCTAGCAGGAAGCCTGCTGACACGATAACAACTGAATAACAAAACAAAATGGGGATGGTGTAAGGCCATCCCCTTTGAGCGGTAAAATTGAATTATGAAGCCCTGACTGGTGAAGAACGACTACCACCTACCACTAACTGGGGATGCAAACACAGAAAGGAAGCAGAAAACAATGGCAAAATATCCAATCAATCAAATGTACTTGACGCTAGTTGACCTGTTAGCTGACCGGGAAATAACCACACATGACCTGGCCCAGGCGGCCTATGATAACCAAAAGAAGTACCACATTCCCTACACCGAGCGAGACTTTGAAGGCTTTACCGGCCATGTACTTCATTGACTAGTTAGGGCTGGAGACCCGTTACTTTAGTGACGGGAGGGAAGCCC
>CAMFOZ010000074.1 GCA_945971245.1 uncultured Lactobacillus sp. | reverse complement strand
CTGATGACTGGATTGTCAACAGTATCGGTTACATCAAGAACAATAACGGAACCAGTTATACTATTGCCGTTTACACCGACAATAATAACAGCATGACCACGGGGCAACAGACAATCGAACAGTTAGCCCGCACCACCAAGTCAATCATGGAATAAGTCGATACCAGATCGTCTAATTGGTGTACGCTAGTAAGTAAGGGGTGACAAGATATGAATATTAAAGATAATTGGTTAAAGCTCGCTGACGGTAACCAAATGCCGCAAGAGGGTTTTGGACTCTATAAGGTTGACGGCCAGGAAACAATGGATAACGCCATCAAGGCCGCCTACACAGCTGGGTACCGCCTGTTTGATACCGCTCAGCTATATGGCAACGAGGCTGAGGTCGGGACGGCCTTCAAGAACCTCCAGATTCCGCGAGACGAGATCTTCCTCACCACTAAGGTTGCTGAGGATAACCAGGGCTATGACCAAACCATCAAGTCAGTCAAGGAATCATTGCAGAAGCTCCAAACTGACTATGTCGACCTCCTGCTTGTTCACTGGCCAATCGAACGGGCCTTCTTTGATACGTGGCGGGCATTCGAGGACCTAAAGAAGGCTGGGCTTGCCAAGTCCATCGGGGTCAGCAACTACCAGATGATTCACTTGCAATACCTGGCTACCAAAGCCCACGAGATGCCGGTTGTCGATCAGATTGAACTGCACCCATTGTTGACCCAGAAGCCACTGCTCAAGTTCAACCACGACCACCAGATCATCACCCAGGCCTGGAGTCCATTAGGTCGTGGGGCTGTGCTTGATGAAGAAGTTCTAAAGAAGATTGCCACTGCCCACGGTAAATCCACGGCCCAGATTATTCTACGGTGGCACCTGCAGAATGGGGTATCCTTCATTCCAAAGTCGGTTCACACCGCTCGCATTGAACAGAATGCCGCTATTTACGACTTCAAACTGTCGGCAGATGAGATGCAACAGATCGACGCGCTCAATAACTACCAACGGACGGGACGAGAACCTGAACTAACATACGAATACGATCAACAATACTAATTGGAAGCTGCGCCTGATGATAAATCAGCGCAGTTTTTTATTATAGTCATCGTTATTATTTTCACATTCGTAGCCTGTTTTCAGGGCTAACAAGCTTACATTGGATTTTCATAAATCAGCGGCTGCATCACAATGAAAATGATTACAATTATTTTTGATAAACGTTTGACATTTAAAAATAGCAATAGTATATTATTCACGTAGCCAAATGATAAACGTTTAACATTTTGCGGCAATCTAACTAAGAAAGCAGAATTGATACTTATGAGTAATAAACATTCCATGATTACCAAACTAGCATTCTTGTCAGTATCGTTCATGGTTACCAGTGCCTACGCCATCCAGGGGTCACTTCCCCAGCTGAAGGCCGCCTTAGGGATTACTCAAACCCAATCTGAGTACCTGGTAACCACCCCATCATTTGCCGTCATGATCTTCGTGGTTCTCTCCCCACTCATCCAAGAGTGGTTCCACATCTCAGATAAGAAGATTATCATGGCCGGGGTAACGATCGTCGGCGTTGCTGGTCTGGTTCCCTTGTTCGTCAACAACTACATGACCATCCTGATCTCACGGCTGGTCTTGGGAGCCGGCTATGGGCTTTATAATTCCCAGGCCATCTCAATGATCGCTGTCTGGTACGATGGCACAGAGCGGGCTCAGATGTTAGGCTGGCGGGCCGCCGCCGAGCAGATCGGTCAGGCCGCTACACTGACCATTGCCGGTCTGATCCTGAGTTATGCTGGCTGGCACCAGTCATTTGCGGTGTACGCTCTAGCCTTCGTTGTCCTGATCTTCTTCGCACTCCGGGTTCCCGATGATAGTCAGGCCCAAGATGACGATGTCGATGAGGATGCCCTGGCTGAGGATCTCGGTGAAAATGATACCAAGAAGATCACCAAGATCAGTCCCGTAGTTTACCTGCTCGTTCTCTTTGCATTTCTGCTGGTTGTGGACTACGTTGGGATGGAGAACCGTTTTCCGGGACTAGCCGTTGCTATCAACGGTAGCCACTACACCGGTTCCTCAATGTTCTTGTCCCTGATGCTGATCGGGGCTACCCTGGGTGGAATCTGTTACGGGGCCATTCAGAAACGGTTGGGCTTCGGGACCGTCTACCTGGGCTTAGGACTGATGGCCCTGTCCAACTTCCTCTTTGGCTTTGCCGGTCACAACTACTTCCTGATGGTTGTTGGCCTACTGCTGATCGGTTTCCCACTGCAGCTGGTTTCACCACTGATCTTCAACCTCTTGCCAGACCTGGCACCCGCTAACCGGCAGCCGCTGGTTACCTCCCTGTGCCTGATCGGTTTCAATTTTGGGGCCTTTTTCTCCCCAACAATTGCCGAATGGACGAACCATTTGCTGGGCCAACCACTGTCTGGCATGGGGCTAGCAGCACCGTTCCCGATTTACGGAGTGGGGCTGATCATCATCGCCCTGATCATTTTCTTTGCTACCCGTCGCAACGCGCAAAAAGCTAACTAATTAATTTGGAGGTCTTACTATGCCAATTCAAAATAAAGCAATGTTAATCACCTATTCTGACTCCATGGCTAAGAACATCAAGGAAACCCATGAAGTCCTGAAGGAATACATCGGCGATGCCATCGGTGGTGTTCACCTGCTGCCATTCTTCCCATCCACTGGTGACCGTGGTTTCGCTCCATACCGTTACGATGTGGTTGACTCCGCATTCGGTGACTGGGATGACGTTGAAGCCCTCGGTAAGGACTACTACCTGATGTTTGACTTCATGATCAACCACATCTCCAAGAAGTCCGTAATGTACCAAGACTTCAAGAAGAACCACGATGCTTCCAAGTACAGTGATTTCTTCATCCGTTGGGAAAAGTTCTGGGAAGCAGCTGGTAAGGGCCGTCCTACCCAAAAGGATATTGATATGATCTACAAGCGGAAGGACCGGGCACCTGAACAAGAAATCGAATTCGACGACGGCACTAAGGAACACCTCTGGAACACTTTTGGTGAAGAACAGATCGACATCAACGTCAAGAGCAAGGTTGCTAACGAATTCTTCAAGCAAACCCTGACCAGCATGGTTAAGCACGGGGCCGACCTGATTCGTTTAGATGCCTTTGCCTACGCCGTTAAGAAAGCTGATACCAATGACTTCTTCGTTGAACCAGAAATCTGGGACCTGCTGGAAGATGTTCGTAAGATCCTGGCACCTTACCAAGCCGAAATTCTGCCAGAAATCCACGAGCACTACACCATGCCGCAAAAGATTTCCAAGCACGGCTACTTCATCTACGACTTCGTTCTGCCAATGACGACTCTCTACACCCTGTACTCTGGTAAGACTAACCGCCTGGCCAACTGGCTGAAGATGAGCCCAATGAAGCAGTTCACTACCCTGGACACCCACGATGGAATTGGGGTTGTCGACGCCAAGGATATCCTGTCTGACGACGAAATTGACTACACTTCCAAGGAACTCTACAAGGTCGGTGCCAACGTTAAGAAGAAGTACTCCAGCGCTGAATACCACAACCTGGACATCTACCAGATTAACACGACCTTCTACTCCGCCCTTGGTGACAACGACAAGGCCTACTTGATGGCCCGGGCATTCCAAATCTTTGCTCCTGGTATTCCAATGGTTTACTACGTTGGTCTGCTGGCCGGCTCAAACGACCTGGAACTCCTTGAAAAGACCAAGGAAGGCCGGAACATCAACCGTCACTACTACACCAAAGAAGAAGTTGCCAAGGAAGTCCAACGTCCAGTTGTTAAGAACCTCTTGGCACTGCTCTCCTGGCGGAATAAGTTCCCTGCCTTTGATCTTGAAGGTTCCATCGATGTTCAGACGCCAACTGACACCACGATCAAGATCACGCGGAAGGACAAGGATGGCGCTAACGTTGCAGTCTTAGATGCCGACGCTGCCAACAAGACCTTCAAGATTACCGCAAACGGCGAAACGGTAATGGAACAAAAGTAACGCTAATCTAACCTTTCCATAAATGACAAGCACTTACAATCTCTCAAGAAATTCACTTACAATCGCTTGCTAAATCCAAAATACCGGTCAGAACCTGAAATGATTCTGACCGGTATTTTTATTTTGTACTAAAGCGGTTTAGCTATTCGCCATCAACACAGAGCTTCTTGATGGCCTGAGCATAGATCTCCATTGCCTTAAACATGTCCGGTAGTGGCCATTGCTCGTTGGCCTGGTGCATGTAGTCCGGCGTGGTTGGCAGCATCCCACCAAAGGCTACACAGTTGTGCATTGTCCGGGCGAAGGTGGCCCCACCAGAAATCTGTGGTGTGGCATCATTATCACCCGTCTGTTCCTTGTAGACGGCCATCAGGGTTTGAATGAGCTTACTGTCCTTTGGAACGTAAAGCGGTGCAACGTAATCAAACGGGGCGTACTTAAGGTCGTATGGAGCAACGTTTTCGTTGAGCTTCTTCAGCAATTGATCACGATCAACCGTAACTGGAATCCGCAGGTCAATTTGCATCCGGGTCTCCTTCTCATTGATCTCCAGGCTAGAGATATTAAAGGTCAGGTGACCAGATTCATCCTCAACGTCACCAAGTACGTTGGTCCCGGTAGCGTCTTCCTTGAAGAGCTTACCGATGAAGTCCAGTGGCTTGAAGTCAAAAACGTCATCTAAGGCGATCGCTAGCCGCAGAACCGCGTTGGTCCCCTCAGGAGCCAACATGGCGTGAACCGACTTCCCAAGCACAGTGATGGAGTGATCATCGCTGGTGTACTTGAAGCCGTGCTTATCAAGGGCTGCCTTAACCTCGTCCTGCTTTGGACCGTCATAAACGGCCTTGTCAGGAACTGCGTTGAAGGCGTTCTTGAGGCTGATGTTCAGCTTATCCGTACCCGGGCCAACCAGGTAGGCCTGCTCCAATCCCTTTTCGGCATAAATCAATGGGAATTCGGCATCTGGTGAGATTCCGCTGTCGATTGGCGCTTCCTTCTTGTTGTACTGAGCAATCCCCCGCCAGAGGATTTCCTCATCGGTCCCGTAGATGAAGCGGATCCGTTGATTGAAGTGGTAACCCGCATCCATCAGAGCCTTAACTGCAAAGAGGGCGGCGATTCCAGGACCCTTGTCATCTTGAGATCCCCGGCCATAAACGGCGTTGTTAATGACGGTCCCCTTGAATGGGTCATGTTCCCAGTTCTTGAGGTCACCAGCGGGAACCGTATCAAGGTGGCAAATTACCCCAAAGACTTTGTCACCCTCACCGACTTCGGCATAACCGTAGTAACCGTCTGGATCCTCGTAGGTCTTGAAGCCCAGCTCGTCACAGATCTTCATCATTTCGTCTAGGGCATTACGGATCTTCCGTCCAAATGGTGCCCCGTCCTCGGCTGGCTGATTGTATGACGGTACCGAAATCAACCGTTCCAGGGTCTTAACAGCTTCTTGTTGTTCCTTCTCGCTTACTAATTGTGCCATAAATACTCATCCCTTTTTACAATACGGCAGCAACACCTAAGAATACACAGGTAACAATAAACAGGTAGATCATCAACTTGAGCATCCACTTCCACCAAACACTGACGTTGACGTGGGCAATTGCCAAGGCCCCCATCACAATTCCGGAGGTTGGCGTGATCAGGTTAACCCAACCAGAAGCGGCTTGGTAAGCCGTGATGACCAGACTTCCGGAGACGTGGGCAAAGTGACCCAGTGGGCCGATAATTCCCATCGTCGCTGCCGCCAGTCCGGAGGTTGATGGAATCAAGAATGACATTGGAATGTAGAAGATGTAGGTCAGGATGATGAAGACGCTCTGGGAGAGCCCGTGCAGGCCCATTTCACCCCAGTGCAGGACGGTCCCGGTGATCATCCCGTTGTTCATGACCACTTGGATCCCACGAGCAACAGCCACGATGATGGCAACGCTCAGGAAGTCCGCCATCCCCTTCATGAAGGCATCCATGAATTCGCCTTCCTTCATGTGGTAAACCCACATGATCAAAACAGACATGAAGAGGAAGAGCATCGTGATTTCGTTGAAGTACCAGGTTCCCAGTGGTGCCATGTCGTGCCCCAAGAGGTTGCCCAGGAACGGAATTCCGGTCAGCCACTTGGTAAAGCTATCGAAGAATGTCCAGTGGCTGTTCAAGTTGGTCCATGGAATCAGACCAAGGATCATGATAACGAAGGTCAGACCGAAGAGCCAGATAACGGCCTTTTGTCGACCAGTCATCTGGTGCTCATCATCAGTCCGGGCCTTGATGGCAAACCGCTTCTCATCCTCGGCCCGCTGGTCATAAACCAGTGACTTCGTTGGGTCCTTCTGGATGACGGAAGCATAGTGGTAGACGTAGAAGATGCTGACGGCGGTCGTGATGACCAGCAGGAGCAGCCGTGAGCCCAGCCCGTCACCAGGAGAGATATTCAGGGTCTGTGATGCAACCCCGGTGGCAAATGGGTTAACGGTCGAGGCCAGGCACCCAACCTGGGTCCCGACCAGTGCGATAGCCACCGCAACCAGGGAGTCAAAGCCGACCCCCATCATAACGGGAATCAACAGTGGGTAGAAGGCAATCGTTTCTTCCCCCATCCCATAGGTAGAACCACCAATGGCAAACAGGATCATCAGAATTGGAATCAATTGCTTTTCCCGACCCTTGTAGCGGCGGACAATTGAACTGATTCCTTCGTTGAGGGCATCGGTCTTGTTAACGACCCCCAAGAAGCCCCCAATAACCAGAATGAACAGGGAAACGGAGATCGCACCCTCCGTCTTTTTATCCCCGACCATCCCGATGACCGGTGCCATGAAGACATCCCAGATTCCCTGCGGCTTGCTGGAAACCGCCTTGTAGGTCCCGGAGATGATGTTACCGGCCTTATCAGTTGCGTAGGTCCCGGCTGGAATAATCCAGGTCAGGATAGCAATGATGACGATAATAATGAATAAGATCGTATAAGCAGACGGCATGTGAAACCGGTGCTTTTTCTTAGTTTCTTGCAAATTCCTCACCCCAAATCAAAATAAAAGAGTTACCATACGATCAAAAAGTCGTAAAACATTTCACATTTTCATTGTAGCGTTAATTGTAAACGGCTTCAATATCAAATAGACAGATTGGGGCAATCGAATTCAATAAAGATCAAACATAAATGTTATAATAAATCTGTTGATAGCAATTGATTTTTGAGAGGGGATTTTAGTATGACAATGAACCCAAATCAAGCGCAAGACGTTTGGAAAGATGCCGGTGAACACGTGCAGTTCACCGTACTGGAATTGAAGCGTGAGGACCAGGCTAAGGAACAGGCGGCCATCGAAGAATTCGTCGACCGTTACCAGGCCATCATCCGTTCACTCCGGATCCGTGATAACAAGGGTAACCTGAAGGCCTCCCTGGGCTTCAGCAATGCTGCCTGGGACTACCTCTTCCCAAACGCTCCTAAGCCAAAGGAGCTGGAGACCTACCAGACGATCAATGGTGACAAGTATTCCATGCCCGCTACTAAGGGAGATATCTTCCTTCATATCCGGGCCAATGACGAAGCGGTCGTCTACGAGATGATCTCCCAGTGCATGCTCTTCTTAAAGGATTACACCACGGTGGTTGACGAGACCAAGGGCTTCCGCTACTTCGAAGGGCGGGCCATTATTGGTTTCATCGACGGAACTGAGGCTCCCCAGGTTGAAGATGCTGCCGACTACGCCATTGTTGGTGATGAAGACCCATTCTTTGAGAACGGTTCTTACGCCTTTGCTCAGAAGTGGCGTCACCACATGGACATCTGGAACAAGCTGACGACAGAAGACCAGGAAAAGGCGGTTGGCCGGAAGAAGTTCAGTGACCTCGAGCTATCTGACAAGGAGAAGTTTAAGAATGCCCACAACGTTACCTCCCAAGCTAAAATCAACGGGGTGGAACAAAAGATTGTGCGGATGAACGTGCCATACTCTGATCCTGCCTCTGGAATCACCGGGACCTACTTCATCGGTTACTCGCGGCACTGGACCGTCACGAAGAAGATGCTGGAGAACATGGTCGAAAAGCACGACTACCTGCTCTCCTTCTCTGACATCTTGAGCGGTCAGCTCTTCTTTATTCCGTCCCGGCCACTGCTCGAAAAGATTGCGGATGGTGAGTTGAGTAAGTAGTAGTTGACAAGCTGCAGGACGACTTGCTATACTACGGACAATTAATTTATGGAGGGATCAACCATTGAAGTTCTAATTCTACACAACTTAACGCATCGTTTGTTCACCAGCATGACAAAGGGTGCCCGGGTAGAATTAGATTTTAATCATTGATCGTAAGTCGTGGCGAATACTGTTGTTTGCCCATTTTTAAAGGTCTACCCGGGGTGGTAGGCCTTTTTTCATGTCCAAATACCGAAAGGAACGTGATTCTTAAATGGGAAACATCACTATCAAAAACCTCACCTTCGCCTATCCTGGTCAGACGACCCTCTTTGACCACTGCCAGCTCAGCATTGATGGTAGTTGGAAGCTCGGCCTCTTGGGACGCAATGGCCGGGGAAAGACGACCCTGATGAAGATTCTTCTCGGTCAGCTTGAATTCCGGGGACAGGTACAGAGTAACCTCCCCTTCACCTACTTTCCCCAGCCGGTCACTGATCCCGACGCCCTCGCCTGGGACGCCCTCAGTGATAGCAATTCCCAACTAGAGCAGTGGCAAGTCGAACGGGAACTCCGCCTGATGGCTGTCGACCCCTTGATCCTCTGGCAACCGTTTTCCACCCTGAGTGGTGGTGAGCAGACCAAGCTCCTGCTGGCGGCCCTCTTCGCCCAGCCCGGAAAATTCCCCCTGCTGGACGAGCCCACCAACCACCTCGACCAAAACGGACGGCGGCAGATCGCTGAATACCTACAAAATAAGCATCAAGGGTTTATCATTACCAGTCACGACCAGAATTTTCTCGACCAGGTAATCGACCACACCCTGGTAATTGAGCGCCACCAACTGGTCCTGGAGCGCGGGAACTACTCGACCTACTTCGCCCAGAAAAGCCGACGGGACCAACGGGCCATCAGTCGTAACGAACAACTGCATGCCGATATTAAACGGCTACGGTCCGCCAAGCAACAACGTCTCCAGTGGGCCCAACGTGCTGAACATGAAAAGAAAAACAATTCCCACGCCGATAAGGGCTTCATTGGGGCCAAGGCGGCCAAGATGATGAAGAAATCGCTGACGATGACAAAGCGGCTTGACCAGGCAGCCAACGATAAGGAGGGACTGCTCCAGGAAGTTGAAAATATCGTGTCCCTGACCATCAACCAACTTTCCAGTACGCATCCCACACTGTTAGACCTGGACCGGGTTGGCTTAACGATTAACGGACGCCAACTGTTTGGCAACCTCAGCTTCACGGTTGACCCTCATGACTGTGTCCTGCTTACCGGAGATAATGGCAGTGGTAAATCGAGCCTCATCAAGGCAATCTTGGGCCACCCCGTCGATCAGGTCGCTGGAACCATCAGTCTTGCCCACGGAACCAAGGTCAGCCTGGTCCGGCAACAATACA
>CAMFOZ010000073.1 GCA_945971245.1 uncultured Lactobacillus sp. | reverse complement strand
CTCGATACGTATATTTTAGCAATTGTAAGCGTTAAATACAAGATCACGGAAAATTTAACTCGACCTTTTAGCGAATTCATTAACGTTCCCGCAAATGATAGGTAATCTTCCCACCGATATTAGCCTTCCCTTCGATCTGCGTCCGGTATGGATAGGCGTGGAAGACCCGCTGGAATTCCTGGAAATTCTCTGGGGTAATCTCAAAGTGGTCGATCTTACCAGCACGCAGGTCGTCGAGTTGCTGTTCAAAATTCTCCATATTATTACCTCCTTCAAGATTCTACCATAAATCAAACCCGGGTCACTCATTTTAGCATTCTAATATAAAGAGTGCTAAAATCTAAATAGGCATTAAACAGCTTGCTTACACCACCTAGTCTTTAGAATTTTCGTAAGTCAGTACTTCTGACTTGCTTTACGACTAAAAGTAAGTATAATGTAATCAATGGTCAAGAAAGGTCAAAGAATTTTTAGACCTTTCACCCATACTTTTTAAGGAGGTATTTTATTAGATGCTCTGTCAAAATTGTCATCAAAATCCCGCGACGATTCACCTGCAGATGAATTTCAATGGTCAGCGGGTTCAAATCGACCTCTGCCAAGACTGCTATCAAAAATTACAAAACCTTCAAACAAATATGATGAACGGGGGGAACGGAATGAATAACAACTTCAATTTTGGAAGCCTCGAAGACTTTATGAATGCAATGAACAACATGCAAAGCCAAGCTGCTGGTAATGGCCAAGCAGCCGGTGCCCAGGGCCAGGGCCAGCGCCAGGGTGGCCGTCGTGGCGGTAAGGGTGTTCTCGGCCAATACGGGATCAACCTGACTGACATGGCCCGCCAAGGTAAGATCGACCCCGTAATCGGTCGGGATAACGAGATCAAGCGGGTTATCGAAATCCTTAACCGGCGGACCAAGAACAACCCAGTCCTGATCGGTGAAGCCGGGGTTGGTAAGACCGCCGTTGTCGAAGGGCTCGCCCAAGCCATCGTCTCCGGTGAGGTTCCAGAAAAGCTGGCCAACAAAGAGATTATCCGGCTCGACGTCGTTTCCCTGGTTCAGGGTACTGGAATCCGTGGTCAATTCGAAAAGCGGATGCAACAATTGATGCAGGAAGTTCAAAAGAACCAGAATATCATCCTCTTCATTGATGAAATCCACGAAATTATGGGTGCTGGTAATGCTGAGGGTGGCATGGACGCCGGTAACGTCCTGAAGCCCGCCCTCGCCCGGGGTGACTTCCAACTCATCGGGGCCACGACCCTTAATGAATACCGGAAGATTGAAAAGGATGCCGCCCTCGCCCGGCGGTTCCAACCAGTTGAAGTTGACGAACCATCCGTTGAAGAAACCATCAAGATCCTCAACGGAATCAAGGGTCGTTACCAGGACTACCACCACGTTAAGTACACGGATGATGCCATCGTTGCTGCTGCTAAGCTCTCCGATCGTTACATCCAAGACCGGTTCCTACCTGACAAGGCCATTGACCTGCTCGACGAAGCTGGTTCCCGGAAGAACCTCACGCTGAAGACCGCCGATCCAAACACGATTGAAAACGAGATCCACACGGCTGAAGCCCACAAGCAACAAGCCGTTGACAACCAGGATTACGAAAAGGCCGCCTTCTACCGTGACCAAGTCACTAAGCTAGAAAAAGCCAAGAAGGCTGCGGAAGAAAACCACACGGAGGATTCCGCTACGGTTACCGTTGCTGACATGCAAAAGATCGTCGAAGAAAAGACCAACATCCCAGTCGGCGATCTGCAGAAGCAAGAAGAAAACCAGCTGCGGGACCTCGACAAGAAGCTTGAAGAACACGTAATTGGTCAAAACGAAGCGGTTGATAAGATTGCCCGGGCCATTCGGCGGAACCGGATTGGGCTTAACAAGTCTGGTCGGCCAATTGGTTCCTTCCTCTTCGTCGGCCCAACTGGTGTCGGTAAGACCGAAACCGCTAAGCAACTTGCTAAACAGCTCTTTGGTTCCAAGGACGCTATGATCCGGTTCGATATGTCCGAATACATGGACAAGACGTCAACCTCTAAGCTGATCGGTGCTGCCCCTGGTTACGTTGGTTACGAAGAAGCCGGTCAATTGACCGAACAGGTTCGGCGTCACCCATACAGCCTGATCTTACTCGATGAAGTGGAAAAGGCCCACCCAGATGTTATGCACATGTTCCTGCAAATCCTCGATGACGGTCGCCTGACTGATTCTCAAGGTCGGACCGTTTCCTTCAAGGACACGATCATCATCATGACATCTAACGCCGGAACTGGGGATGCCGTTGCCAGTGTTGGTTTCGGGGCCGAAGCCAGTGGCAACACCCACTCCATCATCGACAAGCTGACCAACTACTTCAAGCCGGAATTCCTTAACCGGTTCGACGACATCGTTCAGTTCAACGCACTTACCAAGGACGACCTGATGAAGATCGTCAGTCTGATGATTGAAGACGTCAACACAATGCTCAGCGACCGTGGTCTTCACATCGACGTACCAGAAGACGTTGAAGAGAAGTTAGTTAACCTTGGCTTCGATCCAAAGATGGGGGCACGTCCATTACGGCGGGTTATCCAAGAACAGATCGAAGACCGGATTGCCGACTACGTGCTCGACCACAATGACGTCAAGCAATTAGCTGCTAAGCTCGACGATGATGGCAACATTACCGTTACGGCAGCCACAGCATCAGTCACTACTAACGATGCTAATACTCAAGAAGACTAACCATTAAATAAATACAAGCGCCGTTCAGAGTCTCGCTGATGAGATTCTGAACGGCGCTTTTTGGTAAATATTCTCTATATTTATTGCCCCAAGCGACGTTGGACTTCCAGCACTGGCAGCGCAATTAGCGGTACCACAATAACCGCCAAGATAAGTTCGGCCAAACCATTAGTCGCCATGATCGCCTCTAGGGCCGGCAAAAGGTGACTGACATCTACTCCATAGGCATGGGCAACCGCAGGAGTCCGGTAAAAAAGGTAGATCATGCCTAGAACAAGTCCAGTATTGGTAATGGCACCCGCCGCTGCTGCCAGGATTGCCGCCAACCGTTGCGAATGGCTGTAACGAACGACCAGCCGAAAGAGTAACCCGGCAACCACCCCGATCATGATCCGCGGGAAGATCGCCACCAAGGGATTTGTAAATACCAGCGGGGCAAGCGGACTCGATGGTGCCACAAAGGCCCGAATCCAGGTCAAAAGGCCCCAGGTACCACCAATGATGGCCCCCTCACCCGGCCCTAGGGTAATCGCCGCAAGAATAACCGTCACGTGGAGGGTCGTAATGCTCAGTGGTCCCAAGGGAATGTTGCCAAAGAAGGGAACGAAGTCTTGGAGAATAATAATTGCCATAAAGATCGCCCGCAGCGTATTTCGCCTGATGCGCTGGTGCCGTGTCATCCGCTTCCCCCACTTTCGTCTCGAATAGCTAAATTTTACCAGATGGGTGCTTGCTTGACCATTCTTAAGTACCGTTAAAATCGTTGTGCGAGTACGTATTGAGCAATAAAAAGCGGTATAATAAAAGAAATAGTATCTTTGATGGGGTGGAAATATGTTTGAAAAATTTAAAACGGGTAACCCAATCTGGGTTTATTATGCCGATATTGATTCTGGCGCTAACCTGATTGTCCCGCAGCTACTCCGGGGCCTGATTGGTGAAGAATATCAAGTTGATAAGAAAAAATTCCCCAACTATAACTTTGTCAAAGTCGAGGGCGACCTTACCGGGACCTTTGACATGACCCAGCGTAATGTCAAGCTCTTCTACCGTAAACAGTCATGGGGTGAAGTCCAAGATATCAACATGTTTTTGAAGTTGGAGGCGCCGACAGTCATTTACGATACGGTCGAAGGAATGCCAGTCGGCCAGCCGCTGCCACAAGACATCATCATTAAGGCTTTTCAACGGGTAGCCACCAAGGATGGTCAATTCTGGTACGAGATTGGGGCTGATCAGTGGATCAAGTACGAAAAGATGCACGTTGTTGACGACCCATTCAATAACAATCAGGACATCCCCTCACGCCTAGAAAACCAGCTGACCGTTCTCCGGCTCAATAACATCAAGGCCACCGTCGATTACATCCCCGGTAAGTCCGTTGATGTCTATGACGCACCATATGGTAACCAGGTTAATAAGATCGATGATGGTCAAGAGGTCACCCTTACCAAACGGCTGAGTGATAGTGACGAGCTAACCTGGTATGAAATTGGACCCAAACAGTTTATTTCAGGAAACTACGTTAAAATTGAAGAAGACAGATAACACAGTCCCCTCCCCAAAATAGCAAAGGCTCTGCGTCAATCGTGTGTGATTGGCCCAGAGCCTTTTTATTATTCCGATGTTGATTGATCATCAACTGGGTGTTCAATCCGGTAGATGTCAAAGAAGTATTCACAAACCGTCTTGACGACCGCATAAGCTGGGATGCAGAGAATCATTCCGGCAATTCCCGCAATGTGCCCCGCCGCTAACAGGAGCAAGATAATCGTCAGTGGGTGAATCTTAAGACTGCGCCCAATGATATTCGGGTAGACGATGTTCCCATCGATCTGCTGGACAATCAAGACAACGATGATTACCGGGATCAACTTCTTTGGGGCCATCGTTAGGGAAACAAACAGGGCCGGGGCGATCCCGATGTATGGTCCAATATAGGGAATGATGTTGCACAGGCCGGCTACGATCCCGAGCACCAAGGCCAACGGCTGGTGGATAATCAAATAGCCAATCGAGGTGAAGACCCCAACAAAGAGACACTCGATTACCTGCCCAGAGATGTATGAGGATAAGGTATCATTCATCTTGGTCAGCAGCTGGTTAACTTCCTTCGCATGGTGCGGTGACAGCCACTTCTGTACACTCGGCCCGAGCTTGGAACCATCCTTAAGCATGTAGAAGAGCATCACCGGCACAGTAATGGTAACAACCGTAACGTTGGTGACCATCCCGATAATATCCCCGACCCGGGAAGAGAGCCCCTTCAGGATCAGCTGCGCATACTTGGCCAGCTGATGATCGAACTGCCGATAGTAGGAATTCAAGTCAACGTTCTTAAATGGTGAGTGCTGGATCGTGTTGTTCAGCAAATGTTGGATCCCGGTGGCGGTTTGTGGCAAGTGAGTTACCAGACTAGTAACTTCCTTAACGACCGGCGGAATCAAAGCGGCCAGGCCACCGACAATAATCAGAATCAATAAAGCAACGAGGAGAAGACTCGCCACCCCCTTATTGAGGTGAACACGACCGATACGGATCTTCAACATTAACTTGAGGATCGGATTCAGCATGTAATATAGGAACCCTGACAAAATCAGCGGCACAAAGACCACCGAGATAAAGGTCAAGAAAGGCTTAAAGATAAACTGGATCTTGGTACAAACGAAGATCAACGTTGCGATGACAAGCAGCACCACTGGCCAGAATAGCCAATGGTAGAATTTTTGACTAGACATATCAAACCAACCTTATAATTAATTAATCCTTTAACATCATAAGCCCATTTAGCCACAAAAGATAGCGGCTAATCCTAATAACATTCCCCTGCTTAACCCCAATCAACGCAGTGTCTGGCATATTATCAATAATTTATTTTTCCTTGTGATAAACTTATTTTTTCGATTCAGTTACATAAATGTTTCAGAAATGTTACAATAAGAGTATAGAAAATAAGCTTCGGAGAAAGGGTGCTATTTATTATGAAAAAGTTAAACAAGAAAGTCTTAAACAGTTCGCTGATCATCATCTTGGCTTTAGGGCTTGGCGGTTGTGCTGCTAACTCTGCCACTACCACGACTCATAACCAAGACAGTACGAGAAGCGCTAAGGTCACTAAGCAAAGTAGTAGTAAAAAGTCGACCAAGACCGATAACAAAGCTGAAAGCAGTAGTAATAAATCAGTCGCCACTTCTCAAAGTGAGCGCACAAGTGTTAACCAAGAAGGGAGCAGTCAGGTAGCAATGAATGCTAGTCAAGTATCCACAAACGACAAGAGTAGTGCTGCTGTTCAGCAAAAGAGTGCTAACGCAACGAGTGCTTCATCCACTAGCACTACTACAAGCAACGTTAACCAAAATGTAGCCAACACACAAGCCAGTGCCGCCCCTAAGGCTCACCAAGAAATTCAACTGGGTCTGGGCGAAGTTGCTAGCTGGACTGACAGCGAAGGCACTACTCACCACGTCGACAGTGACGGGATGGATCGTTACACCACTAAGGGCAGCCAAGAAGTTCACTACCAAGACTGGTCTGGTAGTTTGCCACAAAACGCCACGGTTAACGTTAACCACCAGAACTAATCCCTAGCCCTGATAGCACCCTAAATACCTAATTAAACAGTAAAATCCACGTTACAGTTTTCAAAGAACTATAGCGTGGATTTTTTATTTTCTCTTGAATTGCTCTCTAAACAAAAAAGCAGCCCATGCCAATATTTAGGGTATGGACTACTTAAAATTAATTTAATCTATCAGCCGCGATACTTAGGCATGCTTCAGCTGGTCCGCGGTGATAACCCGATTGCTAGAAACTTGGTCACTGTAATTGCTGTTACCATCATTCGAACTGGTGAAGCGCAGAACCAGGTGAAGGTTCTTACCAACGAGGTCCGTCAGTTGGTAACCATCGTTCAGCTTGATCAGGGTATCAAAGCCACTGACCCCACTGTTGTAGATGGCTGGTTCAGCCTTAGCAACATCGGGACGATTAGTCAGCTGGCCAACATTTACCCGACCATACTCTTTTCCGGTATTATCAAGCAGGATCAGGTAAGCGTTTGGCATCGTCTTGGAAGCATCACTTGCCATCCAACCAACGACGTGAATGGCGTTGTTCTTCGTATCCGGTGCGAAGGTATCAACTGAGTTAGCATGGTAATCACTATCGTTTAAGTGCAGGATGCCATTGAACCAGTGATCAACGTGGTCCTGGCCATTGCCATCGTCACCATTACCGTATGGGCTGATCGAGTACCGACTAACCAGGGAGTAGTTGTGACCCGGTTGTAATTCGACCTGATCAAAGGTAGCACTGAAGCCAGAGTTTCCAGCGGTCCGCAGGTAACGGTATGCCCGCGCAACATCAGGACGAGCGATGTTGTTAACCTTAGCCTGAGCAACCTGCCGATTGGTAGTTGTATCAAACAAGATCAGGTAGTGGTTGTTAGCCAACAGACTATAATCAGTGGCGTTCCAACCAGAAACCGTTACACTACCGTTATTAACAACAACTGAATCCACATTTCCGGCATTCGTGGTGTTGATGTTGAACAGGTTATTGATCGGCATCCGGTAGTCGGCCTTGGCCCCACGGCTACCATTACCGTCAGCACTGGTGGAGTACCGACTGATCAGTGTGTAGTGGTCACCTGGCGTCAGCATAACCTGGTTAAAGGTAGCGTTAAAGCCGGAGTTAGCGGCTGTCTTAATGTTCGGGTAAGCCTTAGCTACGTCGGGACGACCGACTGAATCCGACAGAAGAATACTGGTAACATCCTGGTTCCGGGTATCATCATGCAAGATCAGGAAGTGGTTAGTGGCTACTTCGGAGAGGTCTGTAGCGTGCCAACCGCTGACATGGACCTGCCCATTAACAATTTCAGCAGAGTCCAGGCAAGCTTGGTTAGCAGCATTCATGTTGAAGAACTGCTTAGCAGGGAACCAGTAGTCAACGTAATTACTGTTACCGTCATTTGATGACGTGTACCGACTGATGATCTGCAAGTTATGACTGAGGTGAATCCCGGCAGGAATGGCCTTCCGACTGATATCAAAGTAGGTATCAAACCCGGACTTATCCGCATTCAAAACTCCCTGTTCAGCCTTCAAGACATCTGGCCGGTTAACTGTTTCAACCTCTTCTCGAGCAAGTTCACTGTGGGTGGTTGCATCATACAGAATCAGGAAGTGGTTACCACGGCCAAGTGATTGGGCAGTGGCGTTCCAACCAGCAACGTGAATGGCGTTGTTATCAATATCAAATGCGTCGAGGCAGGCAGCATTAGTCCGGTAATCAGGGGTGATTGGGTCAAACCAATAATCGGCTGTGCCATTTGCTCCAGCATTACCAGCCGGATCAGCAGTCCACCGTGAAACTACCTGAAGTTGGTCTCCACTGTGCATCACATCTAGATTCAATGGAATTGTCTCATCAAAGCCCGAAACTTTTGCATTCCAAACATTGTGAGCAAGCTTAACATCATCACGGACATAAGGAGTCTTCACTTCAATCCGACCAACTTCCTTCCCCTGCGTCTTATCCCAGATAATCAGGAAGTGGTGTCCACGGTCGCGACTTTCATTGGTAGCGTGCCAGCCGAAGACATAGATGGCGTTGTTAGCGATTCTTTTCTCATCAATGGAACCCCAGTTACCATTTAGCTGATCGTCAATATTCTTGTTGTAATCAGCAACGATGTAAGTAACATTAACGTTGGTATCCTTGGTGTCACCATTAACATCGGCAGCATCAATCGTGGTGATAATCTTATTATCTTCCTGAGCAGCGTAACCAACAATTTCTGGTAACTTGTAGCTGTCCCATTTTCCAGTAGTCCACTGTTCAGCCACAACCTTGTCGCCATCCCTAGCAACCATCTGTTGCAGGTTAACCGTCTGCTTTTCAATCACGGTGTTGCCATTTGGTTCCGTGATCGTGATTGTCCGGGTAACCGCCTTCTGTTGACCACTAAGCTGTAGTTGTGCATAGGTAACCGTGATCTGCTGGTCCTTTTCGTCACCTTTGAGGGCCTGGGCAGGAATAGCATTGCCCTGAACGGCTTCACTATTGGCAATCGCTACATAGCCCTTAATCTCAGGAACCGCAACCTTATCCCAGGTTACCTTCCCCTTCTCATCAGGTTGCCAGCTATCGTATGCCCCGGTCTCCTTGTTAAAGTCCCGACTAAACTTAACCTCCTGCTTTTGCGTGGTTGTCTTACCGTCTGGATCAGTAATTGTGATTGTCCGGGTCCGCGTTGCTTCTTCGTGAAGCTGAGCATACTTAATGACAACATCCAGGGTAATATTCTTTCCATCATCACCAGGAAGCGTAGCCGTGGCCGCGGCAACACTATCGGCTACCTTGCCGTTGATTGTTGTCACATAGCCATCACGTGCGGGAACATTATATGCAGCCCAAGTATCAGAACCATTATTGGCAACCGTCCAGTTCCCCCACTTATAAGTACCATCGGAATTGGCCGTACCTGTCCGGGTGTAGTTAACGGTTTGGGTTGCTAACGGATTAGTTTCGCCGTCAACTATGATCCGCCGGGTCGAAGTTGCAGTTTGAGTCTGCGTTGCCGGCTTGGCTGCATCATGATCACCAGTAGTAGCGGAACCACTATTCGGTTGGTCACTAGGTGCTGCCGTGCTTGAAGCATTACTGTTGGTATCCGCACTTGATGCTGCTGCCGTGCTACCGGTGTTAGCACTTGATGCGGCTGACGCTGGGGCACTAACTGGCTGGTTAACCGTTACCGCACTCTGCACTTGATTATTAGTATCAGCATAGGCGTCGTCGTTAGTGTTTACTGCCGTCACTGCAACTAACGAAAGGGTAGTGATTGCTGCATAAACCCACAACTTGCCACTCTTATACATCTTAAAATGTTTTTTGCTTTCCATGAATAATCGGCTCTCCTTAAATTATTCTTCAACTCCGAGT
>CAMFOZ010000072.1 GCA_945971245.1 uncultured Lactobacillus sp. | reverse complement strand
AGCAAGGCCAGCAAACGACCGAAATCGTCTATAATCCTGATAATGTTAATTCGACCGTCAATGGATTCACTCAGGAACAAGTTGCTGATATTAATACTCAATTTGGTGGTGAAATTAAAAAAGCTGAGATTGAGCAGGAATCAGATAATCTGTCAACACATGCAGATATTGGTGATGCGACGAAATCAGTGACCTTGAGTTTATTAAAGAAGCCAACCCGTGACGTGAAATTCATTGCAGGGCATAACTTTAGTAAACGGACTTTTGAACTCGGGGATACGAATGCCTTGATGAGTGAAAAAGTAGCTAGACGGCAATATGGTTCAGCACAAAATGCGCTTGGCACAACTGTAACAGTAAATAATGTCACCTATAAAGTTACGGGAGTATATAAGACGCAAGCAGTACCACTTTAGTATCAAGCCATTTTAAACAAGCTAGTAATCAACAAAAAGGGGAAGCAAAATCTGGTTTGGATTTTGCTTCCCTTTTCCAATTGCTGTTAGGAAGGTTATTAATTATCAGTATGACTTACCTGAATATCAAAATTATGTGTGAGGTAAGTATTGGCAGTTTTTAGGAAGGTTTGGAGATGTGGTGTCTGGTTATGGGCATCAACCGCTTCTTGATCCTGCCAGTGTTCGACGATTAAAAAGTGATTTGGTACCAACGCATCTTCAAAGTATGAGTAAAAGAGATTGCCAGTATCCCGTTGCGATTTATTTACTAGCTCTTTAGCAAAGTCCATAAATGCTTCTCGGCGAGCTGGGTCGACATCACAATGAACATTAATAATAATCATGATTGATCACCTCCGTTCTGATTAAATGCTTACAATGATTTTGCCATCGATATCTCCCTGTGAAACGAGGTCTTGACCCTCACGGATTCCGTTTAGGGTAAAAGGCTCTACTTTATTAATCTTAATTTTGATTTGCTGATTGCGAATCATTAGGAATAACGCAGCGAAGGCATCGGTATCTGGATGCCGATAATTTGGCTTCACAGGCAAAATTTCCAGATTCTTATTATTTTTGATTGCTACTGACTGCGGGTTTAACGAAAGAATCATGCCATTCTGCTTGGCCAAAGCAACTGCTGTATTAATCGCTGTTTGGCTTTCATTAGTAGCATCAATCACAACATCAGCAATGTTTTCGAGTAGTGGCGAATGTTCTTTATCATATGCGATGAACTCATCGGCACCTAATGCCCGAACAGTCTCGCCTGCCTTTGCTAGATCAACGCCAATAACATAAGCTCCCAAGACCTTAGCCACTTGAGTGATCATTGAACCAACCCCACCGGCTGCCCCTAGGACCACCAACACTTGTCCCATCTTGATGTGGGAGGCATGAACTAAAGTGTTGTAGGCAGTAATACCGGCAAGCGGTAAGGCTGCGGCTTGTTTAATGTCTAAGGCGGGTGGAAAAAGGCCAGCATTGTTTTGGTTAACTTTAAAGTATTCTGCATACGTGCCCGTGCCCGCATGAGCAATTACTAAGTTACCAACGTTAAAATATTTAACATTTTTACCGACTTTTATCACTTCACCTACCCCGTCAGTCCCTAGAATGGTTGGGAAAAATAACGTCAGGTAGTTTTTGAAATCACCATTCCGAATTGCAACATCAAATGGATTAATGGCAAAGACCCGTGTTTTAACAAGAATCTCATTAGGCCCAATCTTTGGAACCGCAATGTCAAAGGCTTCTAAAACGTTTGAGGCTCCGTACTGATTAATTCCAAATGCTTTCATTGTGCAATCTCCCCATCATTAAGACAAGAGTTGGTGCTTTAACTGCTTTAAAACCTTAACACCAAATTCATGGTCCTCTGTATCTGTTAATCCCGAGATTACCAAGATCCCAATGTTTCCATTTCCTTTAGTAATAATCGGCAGCGCGCCACCGACCAGGGCAAAGTCACGGTGGGAAAGTCCATATGAATTAAAGAAAGCCGCGGGCTGATCGGCCCATAAAGTTTTCACGTATAAGCTGCAATGATCAAACATATTAGTGACGTTAAATTTTCTGGTTACCCAATCATTATTTTCCTTGCTTGTCTGGATCCCAGCGTGAAAGTATACTTCACGATTATTCAGCACCACTTTAATACATACTTTTTGAAAGGCGACCGGATCTACTTTAGAAAAGAGCGTAGCAAGTTCATCGACCTGCTCTAATCCAAAGTAGGGAAGGGTGATCGCTTGCTCTTCCTCGAGAATCGAATTGCTATCCATAAAAAATCATCCTCTATCAATTAAAGCTGAAAATTTGTGTCTACTTTTTGCGGTAAACCAGTGTCGATTGACTTCTGGGCTGCATTAGCTGCTCGTTGGGCCATGATAACGTCCTTGCCCGTTGCTGCTAGCGGTGCATCGTTGAGAATTGAATCAACAAACTTTCTCATTTCTGCAATGTAGGCTGGCTTGTAACGTTGTTGGAATGCTGGCTTAGGATTCTTTTTAATCTCGTTGTCAGCATTGTAAAGTTCGACCGTACTACCACTGACGTTTTCTGCCTTCAGCATCCCTTCGGAGCCAAAGACTTCAACCCGCTGGTCATAACCATAGACGGCTCGCCGGCTGTTGTCGATTAACCCGAAGGCGCCGTTGGCGAATTTCAGGTTGATAATTGCGGTATCATAGTCATTTAATTCTGCCAAGCCAGGGTCGACCAGGCGGCCTGCCTGAGCATAGACTTCTGTAATATCACTGCCCATCATAAACCGGGCCATATCAAAATCATGCATGGTGAAGTCAAAAAGCAGACCACCAATGCGCTTAATAATGTTGTGCGGGGTCACTTCAGGGTCGCGTGAAGTAATTTTGACCACTTGTGGAGTACCAATGGTTCCACTAACGACTTGCTGGTGAATGTTATCAAATTGTGGGTCGCTCCGGCGGTTAAAGCCGATTTGTAATTTAACGTTGTTGTCTCTAACTGCTTTGAGAACATTAAGACTGGCCTGTTCATCAGGACTCATGCTGAGCGGCTTTTCACAGAAAATGTTTTTCCCGGCATTAGCAGCGGCGGTTACCATTTCCTCGTGCATATCAGTAGAGGTAAAGATAAACACTGTATCGATGTCAGGGTTGTTTAAGATATCCATGTAGTCACGGGTTTGGTTAGTGATCCCCATGAAATTAAGCTGATCAGCGAGTTTATCTACGAAAATATCAGACACTTGGACGATATTAATTTCCGGAATGGTGAGGAGATTTTTTAAGTGCATTTGTCCTGCACGACCTAAACCGATGATTCCTGCATTAATTCTTTTTTTACTTGCCATAGTTAAAAGCTCCTTTTAAATCTAAACCTACGTATTTTAGCCTAGTCCTTAGTCTTAAAGCCTGCTTGGAGTTCCTCTAATGACTTTCCCCGGGTTTCTGGCACGAATTTGACGGCAAAGGTCAGCGCTAATGCGTTTAGGAGGGTAAATACGATGAAAGTATTGCCTAGGCCGATGCCAGCCAAAAGGATAGGAAAAACGTACCCAACCAGGAAGTTAGCGAGCCAGAGGAAGAAAGTTGCGATTCCCATCGCTAATCCCCGAATATCTTGCGGGAAAATTTCCGAAAGAAGAACCCACACAATTGGTGAAATTCCTCCTTGGAAGAAGGCCAGAAAGATAATCATTAAGCCAATCATTAAATAGGGGAAAATAGCCGTATTACTGATGGTCGATGAGAGAATACTGATCGTTAGCATTGTTAATAACGTGCCACAGATACCAGTAATTAACATCTTGCGCCGGTTGACGATGATCATTAAGCGGAGACTGACTAGGGTTGCTATCACTGAGGTAATCCCGTTTCCGATATTAGCAATCAAAGCGGCACTATGCCCAAAGCCCGCGTTAGAAAGGATTGTGGTCCCATAATACATCATGATATTAATACCAATAATTTGTTGCATGACACCAACGCCGATACCGATTAAGACTAACCGAAGGATCCACGGCTTCTTTAAATCCCTGAAGCTGGCTTTGTTGACCTTACTATTACTAGCTAGGGTACCTTTGATCGATTGTAGTTCTTCTTCGATATTGTTCTGCTTACCGCGAATGTGCTGCAAAATATGCAATGCTTGGTCGTCTCTTTGTTTTATCACTAGCCATCTGGGTGATTCCGGTACTAGGCGAATGCCGATTAGAAAAATAATCGCTGGAATCAGTCCAAAAGCAAACATGTAGCGCCAGATGCTAGCAAGGGTTGCAAACGTAACCCCCAGGACAGCATTAACGATATACGAGAGCAGTTGTCCGCTGGTAATCATTAATTCGTGTTGATTTACTAACCGTCCTCTGATTCGTGGGGTTGATAATTCCGATAGGTAAACCGGACTAATAACCGATTCGGCACCAACGGCTAAGCCCAATAAGAACCGAAAAGTAATCATAATTGGGGCATTCTTAGCAAAAACGGAACCAAGAATACATAAAATGAAAACGATCGCGGCATACGAAAGAACTCTTTTTCTGCCGTAGCGATCAGCTAACTTTCCACCAACAACGGCACCAAATGCCGCTCCTAAAGTAATTGCACTGGTAACTAATCCCTCGTCAGAAGGGGTTAGGTTCAACTGGCTATGCTGGGCCATGAACTGGAGTGAACCATTAGTAACACCAGTATCCATTCCGAACATTAATCCACCGAGGGTAACAATCCAAGCATAGAATTCAAGGCGGTGTACGGCATGGGATGAAGACTGACTAGGGTTACTTGATTTATTCATATACTAGTCACACCTAAAAGTAGAAGTAATTGTGATGGCTTTTGACAGTGACTAATATTAACGTACTCATGTTTAACGGAAGTAAAACATATTCTGGCGGGAATGTCAATTTGAAATAAAATCACAAAATAAATTAATAAAAATATTGTTATCCACAAAACCAAGGAAAAATAACGGGTTTATCGTGAAATAACGGCTAAATTTCTTTGTGAATTCTCTCGAAAGCCTTTACAAAAAAAAAAAAAGAAATACAATAAACTTGTGATGGTTATTACAAGCGGTGACGCAATAACCTAACCACACTCATGTTTGGTGATGTTAATTGTTTGCTTTGAAGGAAGTGGTGCCTATTGAAAACAGTACGTTTAGGTTTAATTGGTGTCGGTAGAATTGGCAGTGTCCACTATCAGAATCTTAAAAGGATCGACGGTGTGCACCTGCGCGCGCTTTGTGATTTGAAAGTTGATGGTTGCTGGGAAAAACAATTTACTGCGGATTACTTTACTAATGATTACCAAAGGGTGCTTTCAGACCCAGAAATAGATGCGGTCCTGATCTGTACCCCTACGAACCTGCATCCCCAAATGGTTAAAGAGGCCGTGTTGGCACATAAGGATGTTTTCTGTGAGAAGCCGGTTGGCTTTGACATGGATGAAATCCTGGGGACGTATGAAGTAATCAAGCAGGCTAGTTCTTTAGTTCAAGTTGGCTTTAACCGGCGTTACGACAAAAACTTTGACCGGATTATTGAATTACGTGATCAGGACGCAATTGGGGATCCTCAGATACTAAAGATTACTTCTCGCGATCCAGAACCCCCGTCTCATGACTATGTGGCGGTCTCTGGTGGGATTTTCATGGACATGACAATTCATGATTTCGATATGGCTCGTTTTATCACCGGCCAAGAGGTGGAATCAGTCTACGCGACTGGCGGGATAATGATTGATCCGGGCATTGCCCAGTATGATGACTTAGATACTGCGATCACAACGTTAAACTTCGCTAATGGAATGATTGGTGTGATTGATAATAGCCGTCAGGCAACATATGGCTATGACCAACGAATCGAGTTATTCGGTTCTAAGGGGATGGCCCATGCCGGCAATGTGCGGGAATCGACTACTGCCCTGGCAACTAAAGCAGGAACAGTTGATGACAATCCAATGTTCTTCTTCCTACAACGGTATATTGACGCGTATAAAACGGAAATCGAAAGTTTCCTTGATTCGGTACGAAATAGGGAAGCCACTAAGTGTACCTATGAGGATGGAATTAAAGCCATTCGGATTGCCGAGGCGGCCAAGCAGTCATACCAAGAGAAGAAGCCGGTTAAGGTAAAGAATATATATGGTGACTAATTATTGAGGAGGAAATAAGCATGGCAGATATTAAGTGGGGAATTGCCCCAATTGGTTGGCGGAATGATGATATTCCATCTATCGGTGCTGATAATAATCTTGAGCAATTATTCAGTGATTTAGCATTAGCAGGTTTTGATGGCACCGAGGTTGGCGGCTTTTTCCCTGGCCCTGATGAAATTAACAAGCAGACTCAAATGCGGCAGATTTCAATTGCTGGTCAGTGGTTCAGCAGTTATATCCTGCGTGACGGTATTGAAAAGGCTTCTGAAGCATTTGAGAAGCACTGTCAATTTTTGAAGGCAGTTGGGGCACCGGTTGCCGTGGTTTCTGAACAAACGCACACCATCCAGCGGTCCGATTCAGCGAATATCTTTACGGATAAGTACCACATGAACGACCAGGAATGGGATCAGGTTTGTGCCGGCCTAAATGAGTATGGTCGGATTGCGGCCAAGTATGGGATTAAGGTTGCTTATCACCACCACATGGGGACAGTTGTTCAGACGAAGGAAGAGACCGATCGCCTAATGGCAAATACAGATCCGCAACTCGTCGGCCTGCTGTATGATACGGGACACATCTATGTATCCGATGGTGATTACCTGAGCCTATTGAAGGATCATCTTGACCGGGTTGTTCACGTTCACTTTAAGGACGTTCGCAAGGCTCAGGAAGCAGATTCAAAAGAAAAGGGCTTAACATTCCAAGGCTCGTTTATGAACGGTATGTTTACCGTACCAGGCGATGGTGACTTGGACTTCAAGCCGGTATATCAACTATTAAAAGACAATGGCTACAAAGGCTGGATTGTGGTTGAGGCCGAGCAAGACCCGAAGAAGCATGACCCGTTTGAAATGGCCTTAAAAGCAAAGAATTACATTGACACCGAGTTGCTAGACCAGCCAGCCGGAAAACTGACTCACTTAGCTTAAAAATCACAGGTTCTTTCTTATAATACTAGGAGTGAAAATTATGTCAGATATTAAAGTTACTAAAGTTGGGATTGTCGGAATTGGTTTTATTGGCTCTGATCACTTGCATCGTCTAACAAAAACGATTGCCAACGTTGATGTTACGGCTGTTTGTGATATTGTCCCTGGAAAGGCACAAAAGGAGCTGGACCGGCAAGGCTTAAAGGCCAAGGACTACCATGATTACCATGACCTGGTTAACGACCCAAATGTTGATGTAGTTGTCTGCACGGCAAGCAATGAAGCCCACTATGAAATTGTTATGGCGGCGCTAAAGGCTGGAAAGTTCTGCTTCTGTGAAAAGCCATTGGCACTGGATGCTAACCAATGTATGGACATTGTCAAGGAAGAGCAAAAACACGGTCGGCGGATGCTGCAAGTAGGTTTCATGCGGCACTACGCACCAGAGTATGTCCAAATGAAGAAGATGATTGATGACGGTACCATTGGTCACCCGCTGATGATGGATGAACGGCACTACAACCAAACGCAACCGGAAGAATATGACTCCTCTCGTTCAATCATCGAAACGGCCATCCACGAAATTGATCTTGACCACTGGCTCCTTAATGATGACTACAAGGACATTCAAGTATTTGGTGTTCGGAAGAGCAAGTACGTTCAAAATGACCAAATTCAAGACCCGATGATTGTCATGATGAACACCAAGGGCGGCGTCAACATCTATCTGGAAGTTTATGTTCGTTGCCAGTATGGTTACGACATCAAGTGTGACGTTATTGGTGAAAAGGGGGTATTGGAACTACCGACGGTTCCTCAAGTGGCAACCCGCCTGAATGCTGAATACTCCACTGCGATCTTAACTGATTGGAAAGCCCGGTTCGAAAGTGCTTATGATATCGAATTCCGTGACTTTATCAACCACGTTTCCCAAGACGAATCTCCAGTCGGCCCATCCGCATGGGATGGTTACATTGCTGCCGTTACTGCTGACGCGGCCTTGCAATCCCTTGCCCATGATGGTGAAAAAGTTGACTTGGACTTCCCTGAACGTCCAGTATTCTACGTTGAAAAGTAATCGCAATAGTGAAAAAGCGCAGCAGAATAAACTCTGTTGCGCTTTTTGAGAAATTATTATCTATATTTAATTGACGGAGTTGTTAAATTATGCAAAATCAAAATATTAAAGAAAATACTCACCACGGTTACTTAACGCTTGTTGCCTGGATCAGCTGTATGGGTGCTGTCAGTTTCGGCTTTAACACCGCGGTTGTTAACGGGGCCCTTGACTTTATGGCGAAGCCCAGCCAGTTAAACCTGACTCCCTGGGCGCAAGGGGTCGTTTCTAGTGGATTAACTCTTGGTGCTGCCTTCGGTGCCGTGTTTGGTGCCCCGTTCAGCGACAAACTGGGGCGGAAGAAAACGATGATCTGGTTAGGGGTCATCTTTACCATCTTTGGCCTTGGCTGTGGATTAGCGCCAAGCACCAGCTGGCTCATTATTTTCCGGTTTATTATGGGCTTAGCTGTTGGTGCCGTTTCTGCTCTAGTGCCGGTCTACCTCGCAGAAATTTCACCAGCCGCAGAGCGTGGTAAGTATGTTTCCATGAACCAACTGATGATTGTTGGTGGACAGTTCCTGGTCTTTGCTATCAACGCGATTCTTGGGAATGTTTACGGTGCCCATGATGCTGCTATTTGGCGGGTTATGCTTGGCTTAGCCGCGGTACCAGGGGTCCTGCTGTGGCTTGGAATGTACGCTGCGCCGGAAAGTCCTACTTGGTATGCAAACCACGGGATGTTCGGGCAAGCATTGGTAAGCCTTCAACGAATTCGGTCCAAGGCACAAGCAGAGGCTGAACTAATTGACCTGAAGAATAATGTTAAGAAGGAGCAACAGGAAAATAGTGAAAAGGCTTCTTGGAAAGACTTTAAGAAGAACTGGATTATTCAAATTGTTATTACCGGTGCAATGTTAGGGGTCTTCCAACAGTTTGCGGGAATTAATTCAGTGATGTATTACGGGACCAAGATCTTAACTTCAAGTGGTTTTGGTGCAAATACGGCCCTTTACCTCAACATTGCTAACGGTATCTTTTCGATTGTTGGTGCTATAGTTGGGATGTTTACGGTGGACCGGCTTGGTCGGAAGCCGTTGCTGCTGATTGGCTACATTTTCTGTGCAATTGCATTGATCTCAGTTGCTCTAGTTGGGACGTTTGCTCTGAACACAGCTTGGGCACCGTACTTTGTCTTAGTCGTACTGCTGGTTTACATTGTTATTGACCAGGGGACTTTAGGACCGGTTACTTGGTTGCTGAATTCTGAAATCTTCCCGAACCGTTATCGTGGCTTAGGGACTGGGATTACCATCTTTGTCCTTTGGTTTGCAAACTTTATTGTGGGCTTGGTCTTCCCACAACTGCTGGCAACGATTGGACTGTACAGCTTCTACATTTTTGCCGCATGTTGTCTCCTTGGGGCCTGGTTTGTTATCGTTCGTGTACCGGAAACCAAGGGAGTGCCGCTTAGCGAGATTGAAAAGTTCTTCCGTTCTCGCTACGACAAGTAATTAATGAATACTAAATAGGTAGAAAACCCAAAAGATTGGCCGATACAGCTAATCTTTATTTTCAAATATTTATTGTGTAAGCAGTGTAAGCAGTCAATAACGATACGTATTGAAAACAAATGAAAGGGCGTGAGACGCGGTTTCTTGCGGTTCACGCCCCTTCTCTAGTTATGACATACTTGTTGCACTT
>CAMFOZ010000071.1 GCA_945971245.1 uncultured Lactobacillus sp. | reverse complement strand
TTGTTTCGTTCCTGGCTAGTCACAAGGCTGACTACATCAATGGGCAAGCTATTATCGTTGACGGTGGTTCGGTTTATAAATAAACTTCTTTCTCAATTGTCTATTCAAATGTAAATAGGCTGACTGATGAGTTCCATGAAAGCTCATCGGTCAGCCATATTTTATCTACGTATTCTTATCTACAGGATTGAAATGGTACTTGAAGAAAGGTTAATTCTTTTTGATATCAGTTTCATCAAGGTAATGGAGGGAGAATGGTGCATCAGTGAAGAAGTAGCAGTGACAATTCTGCTCTGCTGCGGCCCCGTGACGCATCTTTTGTCCCCTTGGCCCGCAAGCAAAGGAGCCCGGTCCATAATACTTCTCCCCGTCATCAAATTCACTCTCGTTAACAAAGACTCCATCAAGGATGTAAGCCGCATGGGTAAACGTATGGTCATGCCATTCGGTAACGTGGCCGGCTGGGTAATCCAGTAACATCACGCAACCACCGATTTCATCCGGTACCAGGAGGTTCTTCATGTACAAGTGGAAATGACCCTTTTCATAATCCGGCAACCAAATCCGGTCCTCGTTCTTAACAATCAGAGGTTCAGGCAGCATCTTAGGAGCCTTCTTGATCATGACCAGGGCGTGAACTCCACTCTTCTGGTCAGCTACCAAGGTAGTCTTTTGTCCAGCGGGAGCAACAATAGTAGTGTCCTTGGTATAAACGCCCTTATCTGTGACCATGATCGTTCCGTCAAGGACAACCATGATCAGATTATTTTCCGCGTCATCCCAGTTAAATTCAGTTCCCGCAGGAATAATAACCTCGTTGAGCTTCATATTGATATTGGACTGATCAACATATTTCACTACGTATGCCTTCTTACCTAACAGACTGTGGTTTTCAAGAAGGTCAGCACCTTTTGAAGTAATAGTTGCCTTTTCATTTTGACTATTTTGTGGCGCCTGGTAGTCCTTATCCATCACAACCACTGGCTTCATCGTCTTATTGTTATCAAAATCGCTCATTGCCTGATTAATGTCTTTAAAATCATAAAGCTTGATCATCTTATCAAATGGGAACTTACCTTCTTGGTAGTACTTGATCAGCTTGGGCAGGAATTTCTGTGGAATGCTGTCACCCTCAACAACTCCAGCGATCTTCTTTGATTCGGCAAGCAGGTCGGCCATGATATCGAATTCGACCTTACCACCGATTCCGATCAGAACACATTCACCGGCTGGCCGCAGAAGGTGAACTGCCTGCTTGATTACACCGGCATTACCAGTGGTATCAAGACTGTGATCCACACCGTCTGGCACTAGCTTGCTGATCTCCTTTTCAACGTCATCGTGCTCACTGTCAAGAACCAGGGTGGCTCCCATCTCCTTGGCCATTCCAAGCTTATTGGCGTTCCGATCAACAGCGATAATCTCCTTGGCTCCAACAATCTTAGCAGCCATCACGGCAGACAGGCCCACCGGACCCATCCCAAAGATTACGATGGTTTCACCGGCCTGGAGCTTGATGTAGTTCAGAACCGTCCCAGCACCGGTTTGAATACCGCACCCCAGGGGACCGAGCAGACGGAGGTCCATGTCTTCTGGAACCTTCACAACATTGTTTTCTTCAGCCACGACGTAGTTAGCAAATGATGATTGGCCGAAGAAGGTGCTCAGATCTTCAGAACCTTCATGAAGGCGGTGCGTACCGTCGAAGTTGCCACCCTCAAAGTTCAGCTGGTTGAACTTCATACACATCCCCGGGTGGCCAGCACGGCAGTTCCGACATTCACCACAGTAGCTAAAGGACAGGGCAACATGATCGCCCGGCTTAACGCTGGTAACATCCGCACCAACCTTCTCAACGATCCCCGCGCCCTCGTGGCCGAGGACCGCTGGCAGTGGTGTCGTCATGCCGTCCAGTGCTGCCTTGTCGGTGTGGCAGATCCCCGTGGCAACGATCTTAACTAACACTTCATTTGACTTTGGTGAATCCAGCTCAACGTCCTTGATGTCAAACGTCTGTGAATCTTTGTTAGCTACTGCAGCTTTAATTAACATTTATGTTTCCTCCATTCTAGCTTGTTTACTTATGAACAATTTGATTGTAGCATGGTAAGCGAAGCAAGAAGAATGCCTAAATTATTCATCACACGAAGCATTTACTTCGCCTAAAAGGGAGGACCCACCATGAACATTGACCAGATCAAACTATTCATCCAAGTGACTGAGCTCGGCAGTTTCAAGAAAGTCGCCGAACAGAACTACATCAGTCAACGCGCCGTTTCACAGCAGATGAAGAAGCTGGAGGACGAGCTGGGTGCCCAACTGTTCATCCGCGGACATAACAGCATTTCACTGACCCCCGCCGGTAAATTCTTCCGAGAACGCTGCGTCACCATCACCGAACTGCTGGACGACACGAGTAGCAAGGTCAGAGATATCAGTCTCGATACCCAGTCCCTTCTCTCCATCGGTTACTTTTCACCCTTCGATACGGTCCTCATCCGCAACTTCATCCCCAAGCTCCCCACAACCGTCCAATACTCAATCAGCGAAGAAGGGCCTGAGCACATCTTGTCCGACCTCCTCATGAATAAACTCGACTGCGGAATGATGATGGACAACTACGGTTACAAGATCGATTTTGACAAGCAGCGGCTGCAGGCAATCACGATCCATGAGGACCAGATGGTGATTGGGATTAGCAAGCACCTTCTCAAGCAACTGGGGACCAATCCTCGCCTAGCCGATCTCCAGGGTCTTCCTGTGATCTATTACAACAACGAGGAGTCCTCCTACCTGAAAGAGTCCTTCCTGGCAAGTCTGGGCCCCAAGCTGAAGTTTGCTCATGTTGAGCGCACCACCTCTTACGAACAGATGCAACTCCTCGTCAGTTTGGGCCAGGCGATCTCCTTCTACCCCCAAGAGCTGATCAGGAAGCTGAGTACTCCCGCCGACCAGATTGCGTACGTCCTACCCCAGGATTACCAAAACCAGAAGTTCCAGTTTAAGCTGATCTACAAGAAGGGTAACCGTAATCCCGCACTGAGGAAGCTGATCAGTCTCCTCAAATGACTCCTTTCTTTTTCCTAATAAAGCAAAAATATCTAGTATTGGTTCGGAAGAGGGTATCTCCCCCACCAATACTAGATATTTTTAATAAGTCATGGTGTTAATTGCCAGGCGTTTGTTACGTACCTGATTCAAAATTACATACAGTCTTCAGTTAGTTCTAATTATCTTTTCGTAGTTGCTTAGGAGCGCCGCTGCCTGAACCTCAGCCACATTATTATCGTTAAAGCGTGCAAACACCATTGCCTCATTGAGAAGGTGCTTCACCTCTTCGGGGCTTCCGTCAGCATTGATGGCATTGTTGGCCTGCAATAGCTTGACCCGTGGCAGGTAGTAGGTAACGTGATTTGCTTTACATACTTTGAGGACTTTCGCCAAGATCTGGTCGCTAACATCAAGCTGCTTAATAAGGGCGTGGTACTCCGCACAATAATACAACAACGTGACAATCCGTAAATAATAACTTTGCGGTACCCCGACTAGGTCTAAGACTTTTTTAGAGTGCAGAAACGCATCCACTTTGGCAAAGAAGAATGCTGCATGTTTCATTGAATTTTGCCGGGCATATAAGATTCCCGACCCCAGATAAGCCAGTTGTGAATATATTGTCTGGTGCTTTTCATCCAATCCATCCAGGATCTTTGTGAAATTGAACAGGGTCGTCGAAGTCTTCTTATTGGTGAGAGTTGACGCCATCCCCTTCAGATAAAAGTACTGCATCTTATCACCAGGTGCTTTCAACTCACCAATGGAAATCCCCTTTAACTTTTGGATGGCTTGCGGATAATGCTCAATCATGATTGCCTGTTCGATCTCATTGAGCAGCTGTCGAACCCGCTTGATTGCCGCCTTGTCTTGGTTCAGGTCGTCAATCGATAGGCCTAAACGATCACATAGCTGCATTAAGATGGAAAGTGAAGGCACCTGACCGTTATTTTCAAACTTACTGAGGGTCGACTGTGTACAGATTCCCTGGCTTAAGGCCACCTGCGAAAGGCCGAGCTTCTTCCGCTGCTGAATAAAACGTTTAGTATCCATTTGCTCACCCTAATTTTACATATGAATCCCCAGAGCAATCTTGGCAAAGCGGCTCATCCGCGATACATCCCAAGCCGGTTCCCAGACCAGGTTAATATTGCACTTCTCGACACCCTCAACTGAATCAACAGCCTTGGTAATCGAATCGTTCAAAACGTCAGTCAGCGGGCACCCCATGGTCGTCAGGGTCATCGTCACTGTGCACTCAGCATTGTCGTCGACTTCCACCTTATAGATCAGTCCCAAGTTTACCAGGTCAATGCCCAGCTCGGGGTCAATCACCTTCTCCAACGCATCGAAAACCTTTTTTTCCACCGGTGATAGTGACTGATCATTTTCTTCTGCCATCGTTATTCCTCCAAAAAATTTCCTTACCGTTTAGCCAATTGAGCCTTCCATTTCAAAGCTAATCAACCGGTTCAATTCCACCGCGTATTCCATCGGGAGCTGCTTCGTAAATGGTTCAACGAAGCCCATGATAATCATTTCGGTCGCCTTTGCCTCGGAAATTCCCCGGCTCATCAAATAGTAAAGCTGTTCCTCAGAAATTTTAGAGACCTTCGCCTCGTGCTCCATTGCAACGTGCGAGTTATCAATTTCATTGTAAGGAATGGTATCCGAAGATGATTTATCATCCATAATGATCGTATCACACTCAACGTGGGCCTTTGAACCGTCGGAATGTTTCCCGAAGCGGACCGTGCCCCGGTAGTCAGTCGAGCCCCCGGTCCTAGCAATTGACTTAGAGACAATCGAGCTCGAGGTGTTCTTGGCATTGTGGATCATCCGGGCACCTGAGTCCTGGTGAATGCCGTTGCTAGCTACCGCGATTGACAGCATCGTTCCCCGGGCACCTTCACCGTTCAGGTAAACGCTTGGGTACTTCATCGTGACCTTGGAACCAAGGTTACCGTCAACCCATTCCATCGTGGCGTTCTCAGCAGCGGCAGCCCGTTTCGTCTCCAAGCTGTAGACATTGTCCGACCAGTTCTGGATAGTGGTGTACCGGCAGTATGCGTCCTTGCAGACGTTGACCTCCACCACGGCCGCATGCAGGCTATCGGAGGAGTAGTTAGGCGCAGTACAACCCTCAACATAATCGATGCTGGCGCCCTCATCAACAATGATCAGTGTTCGTTCAAACTGTCCTGAGTTTTCAGCGTTCAAACGGAAGTATGCCTGGATTGGAGTCTTGGTCTTGACGCCCTTAGGTACGTAAATGAAGGAGCCCCCTGACCAGACCGCCGCATTCAGGGCCGCAAATTTATTATCAGTTGGTTTAACCAGCTTACCAAACCACTTCTTGAAAAGTTCCGGATACTTTTGCAAGGCCGTATCCGTATCCGTAAAGATAATCCCTAACTTCTTAAACTGCTTTTTCATGTTGTGGTAGACAACTTCCGACTCGTACTGGGCAGAGGAACCGGCAAGGTACTTTCTTTCGGCCTCTGGAACCCCCAGCCGGTCAAACGTCCGCTTCAGGTCTTCCGGGACATCTTTCCAGTCCCGGAACTTTCGGTCGGTCATCTTTTGGTAGTACAACATATTCTTTAGATCAAGCTGGGACAGGTCTGGGCCAAACTTAGGCATCGGGAGCTTCTTGTAGATGTGGTAGGCCTTCAGCCGGTAGTCGAGCATCCATTGTGGTTCATGCTTCTCTGCCGAAATCCGTCGAACGGTTTCTTCTGTTAATCCCCGCCCCGTGGAATATTCTGGCTTCACATCGTCATGAAAGCCGTACTCATACTGGTCGTTGTTTATAATACTGGCCGCGTCGTTACTCATTGTTGCTTTCCTCCTTGTCATCCTTAAGCAGTGCCCGTTGTAATGCCCACCATGATAAGGTGGCACACTTGATCCGTGCGGGGAATTCCATGATATTCGTTAAGATCCGTGCATCCCCGAGCTTTTCCAAATCCTCTTCTGAGTGTTGCTTGTTAATCGCCATGTCCGAGAAGATCTTGGCCATTTCAAGAGCTTCCTCGGTTGTCTTGCCCTTGACAGCATCAGTCATCATGCTGGCCGAGGCCTGGCTAATCGTACAGCCATCACCCGTATAGGCAATGTCCTTTACCCTTCCGTCGGCGACTTCAATCTGCAAGTTGATTGTGTCCCCACAAGTCGGATTATGAAGGGTCATGGCATTGGTCGAGTTTGTCAACTTGCCCTTATTGTGCGGGTGGTTGGCATAATCTAAAATCACTTCACGGTATAAGCCCTTTAACTTAGATAGTCCCAATCTTGAAGAACTCCTTTGTTTCTTTAATTGCATTAAGCAGCTGATCTGCATCTTCCTTGGTGTTGTAGAAGTAGAAGCTGGCCCGGGCCGTCGCTGTTAGCCCCAGCGTCTCCATCAACGGCTGTGCACAGTGGTGACCAGCACGAATTGCTACCCCATCCATATCCAGGGCAGTCGCGACATCGTGGGGGTGAAGGCCCTTAATGTTAAAGGCCAGCACTCCGGTATGCTTAGCCGGATCATGAGGACCGTACACCTCCACATCTGGAATGGCCAGCAGCTTCGGTAGGGTATAGTCAACCAACTGTTGTTCCTTGGTCTGAACATTCTCCATCCCCAAGGCATTGAGGTAGTCGATTGCCGCACCGAGACCCACGGCACCAGCAATATTTTGCGTACCGGCTTCAAACTTGAATGGAATATCAGCCCAGGTACTCTGATCGCGATGAACGTCGGCAATCATCTCACCACCATACTGGTACGGTGGCATTGAGCGTAACAGGTCGGCCTTCCCGTACAGGACCCCGATCCCCATCGGGCTCATCATCTTATGTCCCGAGAAGGCATAGAAATCGACATCCAAGTCTTGAACGTCGACGGGCATGTGGGGAACCGCCTGGGCACCGTCGCCAACAATGATGGCCCCATGCTGGTGGGCCAACGCTGCTAATTGCTTCAAAGGCGTTACTACCCCGAGGACGTTGCTGGCGTGGGTGACGGCAACAATCTTCGTCTTATCGGTAATCTTCTTGGCCGCATCAGCCATGTCTAGTTCGCCGTCAGCCGTCAATTCGATATACTTCAAAGTGGCTTTTTTCCGCAGGGCCAACTGTTGCCAAGGGATCAGGTTGCTATGGTGCTCCATCACGGAGATCACGATCTCATCGCCCTCATGGATGTTCTGTTCACCGTACGTGGCTGCTACCAGGTTGAGTCCATCAGTACAGCCCTTGGTAAAGATCACCTCGTTGGCTGAACCAGCATTGATAAAGTGCTGAACCTTCTTCCGGGCATCCTCGTAGTCCCGGGTTGCCCGTTCGGCTAGGGCGTGGACCCCACGGTGAACATTGGCATTGTCCGTTTCATAAAACTTTGTCAGGGCCGCGATCACTTGCTTGGGGCGCTGCACCGTGGCGGCGTTGTCCAGGTACGCTAGGCGCTCATCGTTGACCCGCTGCTTAAGAATGGCAAAGTCCTTTACCGCATCATTGATATTGTTGGCCATCTGTCAGTTTCCTTTCTAGAATCGTCACCAGTTTATTGCGGACATCCTTAGATGGGATGGCGCTCAGGACTGCTCCTAAGAAGCCCCGGATAACCATCCGTTCTGCCTGCTTGCGTGGAATCCCCCGACTCATCAGGTAGTACATCTGGTGAGGATCTACCGGACCGACACTGGCTGCGTGCCCGGCCTCCACATCATTTTCATCAATCAGTAAAATTGGGTTGGCATCCCCACGGGCCTGGTCAGACATGATCAGGACCCGGTTTTGCTGGTCCGCCTTTGATCCATGGGCGCCATGGATGATCTGGCCGATCCCGTTAAAGATCAGTTCCGAGCTCTCCAGGATGACTCCCCGTTGGTTGATCAACCCCGTCGTGTGCTTGCCGTGGTTAGTAACCCGGTTGTTAATGCCGACCTCTTGTTGCCGTGTCGTAACGGCGATCATCTTTGAATTAGCGTAACCACCTTCACCGAGCAGTTCGGAGTCCATGTCACCAACGGTATTGCCGTCGTTCATCAAGCCAACTGCCCACTCAACATGGGCATCGCGGCCAATATCTGCCCGCCGCTTAAAGTAGGTGTGCGTATGCGAACCTAATTCATCCAATGATGAGAAGTCAATTTCACTATTGTCCCGGGCAATCAGTTCGATCATCATGTTAGCGGGTTCTTCGTTCTCCCCCACGGTCGTCAGGTGCTGGATAAACTTGATCTTGCTTCCCTGGTCGGCAACCACCAGGATATGGGAGACCAGCGGTTCATGCTGGGTATTATCCTGAATCAGTTCAGCCTCGATTGGCTTTTCAATCTGAACATTTCGTGGAATGTAGAGGAACAGCCCGGCGTTAAGGTAGGCCAGGTGGTAGGCGGTCAGTAAATTCTCCTCTGGCTTAATAGCCGTCATGAAGAACTTATTGAATAGTTCTTCGTGTTCGCGGGCGGCCGTGAAGATATCCGTTAAGATCACGCCGGCATCCCGTAGCTTCTTTGGCAGGGCGATCCGGACAGTCGACTGACCGAATTGGACAATTTTAATTACTTCATCATCGGCTTCGTCTTCAGTAATTGCCTGGGGATCAGAAGCTACCCACTTCAGAGGCTGATCCTTGATCAATGGCCAGTCGTGGAACTTAAACCGTTGCATTTTCGGTAGTTGCAACTTGTCCATCAGCTTATAAGCTTCCAGGCGCCGGTCCAGCAGGCTTTGCGGCTCATTATTCTCTTCACTAGCAGTAACTAGCTGCTGTTCTGCTTTTAATTCTGTCATCGCCGGGCCTCCTAGTCTTCGTCATCGACAAGCTTAATGTCCAGCCCTAATTCATCACGCAGACCAGCATACCCTTCATCTTCTAGCTTCTTAGCCAGGTCAGGGCCCCCGGTCTTAACGATCCGGCCGTCCATCATGACGTGAACAGTATCAGGAACGATGTAGTTCAGCAGCCGTTGATAGTGGGTGATGATCAGAGAACCAAAATTGTCACCACGCATTGAGTTGACCCCCTTGGAAACCACCTTCAAGGCATCGATATCAAGGCCAGAGTCGATTTCATCCAGGATGGCGAAGCTCGGTTCGATCATTAATAATTGCAGAATTTCGTTCCGCTTCTTTTCACCACCGGAAAAACCTTCGTTTAAGTAACGCTCCGTCATTGATTCATTCATATCCAGTAGCTTCAGGTTCTTATCCAGCTTCTTGATAAAGTCCATTACTGAAATCTGGTCATCATCGGCCCGCCGTGCATTGATTGCGGCCCGAAGGAATTCGGCATTGGTAACCCCTTGAATTTCTGCTGGATACTGCATCGCCAGGAAGAGTCCCTTGCGTGCCCGTTCGTCAACCGGCATATCAATAATGCTCTCCCCGTTGAGCAAGATGCCCCCCTGAGTAACGTGATAGTTTGGTTGCCCCATAATCGTCTGCGACAAGGTGGACTTACCGGTCCCGTTTGGCCCCATGATCGCATGAATCTCCCCCGTCTTCATGCTCAGGTTAACGCCCTTCAGGATTTCCTTTTCCTTCTTACTTTCTTCGTCCTTAACCGAAACATGTAAATCCTTAACCTCTAGAGTTGCCATAAACTTCATCCTCCTGGCAAAAATATTCCTAAATAATATTACGTAAAATGATATTTTTCATATATTACCCATTATATCTAAATAGCAGTAGAATACTATTCTTCATTAAATTCAGTTAAACGTTTTGACTCTGTAGCTGATAGGTATGACCGGCAAAAAAGACAATTTTTATATATTTTTGGAATAGGTGGATTATAGAATGAAGTTAGCCACCCAGTTGGTGGTAAATAAAAAACG
>CAMFOZ010000070.1 GCA_945971245.1 uncultured Lactobacillus sp. | reverse complement strand
TTATATACCTATATACGTATTAAACAAGGAAAGTTGAAATTTGAAAATGTGTAACTTTTTGGGCTAATCCCTTGGGAGAGTAAGAGGTAACACATGGTAACACTATTTTTTAGTGTTACCCGTCAAGGCAGTGACCAGAGACCACCGGTCGGGTGAGAGGCCCGTTAATTATTAAGGCTGGTTGTAATAAAGAGTGATAGCTTTGTCGATTAGTTCAAGCAAATAGGACATCTGTGTGAAGGTTTTATCGTCAGTAATACATCCAGACGCAAATAATATGAGGGTGATAATTTGGAAAATAAGCTCGAAGTATTTAATCGAAAATTCAGAATTCTTTTCCCTAGTTTTCTTTACTTCCTCGGGATTCTTGAGCTGTTTAATGGCTGCTTCGGTATCTATTATTCACCGATTAGAATTGCCGCTGGTTTGAGTATCTGTATTTTCTTGCTCAACTTGCTTGATTTGATTCCTAACTTCTTTATCAAGGCTTTTGAGGTTTGGTGTAACTCCCTGATTGAGAGCCTTTTGAAATGAACTTGGAGGTATTTAGTTCAAATCATGACGAGTGAACATTCAATACAGTCGGCAATCATGGTGGCCGTATCAAAACATCAATGTACGGTATTCCGGTCTAATGTCGGTAAGGTTAAAACCATTGACGGCCGGTGGTTTGATACTGGACTGCCTAAGGGCCATCCCGACCTGTATGGTTTTCGCTGGTCTGATCATCAGGTATTTTACTTAGAAATCAAGAATGAACGAGGAAAGCCGCGACCGGATCAGATCCGATTCCATGAGATGTTAACCAAACGAGGTGTAATTCACGGAATCGCTCGGTCACCGGAAGACGCAATCAAAATTGTAGAGAAAGGATTAATTGGATATGGATTTTAAGACGGCAATTAAACACGAAGATAACGATGAACCGGTATCGTACCAGGGTAATCAGTATTACGTAGTTGGACACAATGAATTGCTTGGGACTGTCATGATCCGTGAGATTAGTAATTCACCGTTATTTACAGTGCCACAAGATGTGAAACCGGAGGAACTGAAATGAGTAAGGTATACACGCTATTGATTGAGAACTACGACGCCTTGGACGGCTACATGACGAAAAACGACGTTAAGGTTTTTACCAGCAAGGAAGCTTGTGAGAAGTGGATAGCTGAAGAAACTAAGCGGCAAGCTGAGCAAGGATTCAAACTTTCCCAGTCTGAGGCAGATCCGGAATGCTGGGAGTTTTACAAAAACAGTGATCACGGTGCACTTAGCCACGAATTTTACGGGCAGTATCGTGATGTGATTGGAGGCGGCAAGTAATGTGGGATATTGGCTTACGGCAGCACGACATGCAGTATTATATCCAGCTAAAAGGTGTGCCGGAATCACTCAGACCGATCAACTTCCCTGGGCCGCCAGCTCACCTCAAGATTAAGCGAACTAGGAAACACCAGATTGAGCGAGCTAAGTTTATGGATCACACAGGCTACGAATGGTCACAGTGGTGGCATAAGACGGCAAGGGAATCGAAGAGGTGGAAAAAATGAAGACAGATAAAACCATGACGCTCGGTGATCCATTGCCAGATTGGTTTATGAATGCAATGGGTAAGGGGTTAATCGTTACTCATAAGTGCATTTACAATGGGCCGTTTGATGGCGACATGTCGACCTTCCATGCTTTTGTCTGGAATGGTAAAGCAATTGAAGTCGCTGAAGTCGGAGATCGAATTGCTGATAATGGTGATGGGACCTATAGCGTTTTTAAGGAGAAAAACAAATGAATAAATTAGATGTAGCAATTACGCTGATTGAGGACGCCAAGAAACAAGTTAATCGTCCTGCATGTGATGAGGTCGAATTTCAAAAGTACCAAGACGATTTGAAGCTTGCCCGGCGAATGATTCTTGACATGTATACCGTTACTAATGGCACGGTTGATTATATCGCTCAAGGTCGTGTTTATAAGAAGCTGAGTGGTCATGAAGATGAATAACGATGAACAGGTGCTGTACGATTTCTTTATAACGTTTGGTAAGGGCGTTGGCTCGATCGGTTACCCTATCTCGATACTGGCGGTGTGGACGAGTGGTGACGCAGAAGATGATGGCATCGTGTACCCCAATAAAGAAAAAGTAATTGATGCTTATTGCAGTCTGGACGGTATGGATAAGCCATTGTACGAAGCCATCAAGACGATCAAGGGGTGGAAGTAATGAAAAAATCTGATTTGCAAGTGTATTTCTACACTCTCAGTAAGCGGTTCGATAATATGTTGCACGATCCGAAAGCTCAATGGTCGGATTACCAACGCCTCGCTAGTGATGCTCTTGTAGTTTTGGGAAGGACCGTTGAAGAGTGGCCGGACAACGAGCAAGAGTATTTCAAAGCTTACCACAATGGATACGATCAAGGCCGGTTCGATGAGTATGCAGATAGAATGGGCAAAGAGCAATCCGAAAAAGTTAAGGGTAAGCTAGAACGGCAGAAGAATTGCCCATACTGTCATGACGAGAAAACAATAATGTCAGTTTCAGACGATGAAATAGTAATTTATATTGCGAATTCGCTAGGTAGTCAACCACTTACTACCATATTTGACTTTTCCAATGAAGCAATAACAGATGAAGAATTTATGGCTATGCCGTTTGGAAATTGTAAGAAAAAGATTAATTATTGCCCAATGTGTGGAAGGAGGCTTTCTAATGAACCTACTACAGAAATATCAGGTGTCTAAGCATCTGGATAACTTGCATCGTCGGTTCGGGGAAGAACCATTCCGGCGGGAATCAATGAGACTAGAAGATATTGCCGGACCACTTGATGAAGATGTGGCACCAATTCTGGAATTTCGAGCAGCCATTGAGCGTAATGATCGGCTTAAAATGAAGCGCGGCAATGTCCGTGCTCAGGTACTCGTTAAATTAAAACGTGATTGGATTATGAAACAAATTATGCAGGGTAAATCGGCTCCGGCCATTGCTGAAGAGTTAGATGTTCCGGTGGGATCGTTCCGCTGGTATGTCCAAAAGGATTCGGAGCTGAAAAAAAGTTTATCGAATGATGAGAGGCCGTCGAGGATATATGTCTGAGGACACGGCGGTCAAAATTCGAAAGATGCTCAGTGAGGGCTACACCCATGCGGTGATTATTGCTACTTTGCATGTAACACCCAGCCAAGTGGAGTATCAGCAATCTAAGCGAAAGGCGGGGCTAGTATGATTACAGTTATCCTTATGTGTCTCGCCTTTGTAGCCGGGTTCGTCTTTGCCAAAAAGAACCCCTAGAAAGGGAGATGCTATGTTAGACGTTAAAGATATTGATTGCCAAGCAACTGCAAGGAGAGTTACTCACTTCTTCGATAAGAAACTGGATCGCTACTTAGCATTATCTGGTAAACGTCGGTATGACTTAAAATCGCCTTCAATGGATGGGATGCCCAAAGCACCATCCCGAGGAAATTCAAGTGAAAATAGGGTGCTGGCAATTTGGTTGGCATCTGAGGTGGTGGACTGTGTGGGCTGTGCCATGCGGAACATGACCAGGGAATCGCAGAAAATCCTGATTAATCGCTATTCAGATCAAATGCTGACCTACAACATTGCCCAAGAGCTGAATATTTCTGCGGCAACGTATAGTCGGAAGCAAGAACGGGCTTTGTGTGAGTTTGCTGATCGCTTTGAGTTCCAAGTGATGAAGCACAATATCATTGGTGAGGTCAGTGATCTGCACGTCTACCTAGAAAATGATAAATGAGTGATTAGTGATAGATTGTTGAGTGAGCAACTCATGATACAGATGCAATAATGGTATTGTCGAAAGACTTAGGAGTTAACGGGTGCATTATTCTTCATAACTGAATTTAGTAACTAACTGCATCAAATTACCTGTTAACTCCTTCTCCTGCCTCGATAGCGAAGATAAGACAAACGCGGCGGTCTGTAAATCCGCTCCTTCGGGTTCGGTGGTGCAAATCCATCTCGGGGCATCGATGCTATGGGAAATTTATTATAAGGAAGGTGAAATGGCCTCTTTATAGTTAACGACACACATTCATCCCCTGGCAGAGACTGAGTAGAAAATGCAACACAAACTGGTTTACGGTAACTGCTCAGTATAACGTCCGTGTGGAAGCGGGCGTTTTATTTTTTATCATCTAAAAGAAGTTCATCTATGAAATCTAGTTATTATAGTGGACTTCTTGTAGTATTTAGTTGGGTGATAAAAATGAAAAATTATATGAGCAAAATAAGCGATTATTGTAAGAAACACTGGATTTGTATTGTATTATTGGCTCTAGTTATAGGGATTATTATTTTCTATAGGCGTGTTCAATTTTGGAATTGGTTAACTATTAATACGGGTTCAGTTGCAGATTGGATAGGTAATATTAGCATACCGGTTGTACTGGCGTGGGCATCTCATCAGCATGCTGTTCAAAAAGAGCGGCAAAGGAATGAAGAAAAAGCAACAACAGTGTTAAAAACGTTATTAGATTTGCTTGATTTGAAGAACAGCGAGTTACCACAGGATCTTAATCAAACTGACTATGGTGAAAAGTTTCAAAAGGTGCTGTCGAATAATTTAAGTTTATTAAACGAAGCACGTAACATGATCTATATTTATCGCGGTGTAGATAAGTCAGAACCAATTTATCAAGAATTGAGGCAGGTAATTAGTGCAGCTAAAAACAATAATTCTATAGGCTGGGACCAGGCTGAAGATATTCAAAAGGTGTTAACACACGCAGCGGATGCCTTGGTTAATGAATATAACCGTCTTACTGATAATGAATAACAGAGGAGGTGAGTAGCATTACTCAAAAATTAACACAGAAGCAACAACGTTTTGTCGATGAGTACATTATCTCGGGTAATGCTACTCAGTCCGCCATTAAAGCAGGATATTCTAAACGGTCTGCTTATTCTGTAGGCCAGGAAAACCTGAGAAAACCTGTAATTAAGGCTGCTATCGATAAACGAAACGCTGAGATCGAATCTGAGAAGACGGCTGACATGACTGAGGTGATGGAGTATCTTACTTCAGTCATGCGTGGTGAACAAACCGAATCAGTGGCAACTGCTAAGGGCATCTATAATGATGTTCCCGTGGGAGCTAAAGACCGGATCAAGGCTGCTGAATTGATTGGTAAACGGCATGGCGCCTGGACCGATAAGAAAGAGATCAACGGTAACCTTGATATTGAAATTGGAATGGGGGACTACGATGATGAAGATTAGCATGATGGCAATGGTGCCAGTGATGACTATTGCCGGCCTGTTGCTGAAGCCTGGTTTAGTCACCAAAGGCGTTTTTATTACTGCAATCGTCGTTGAGTTCTTCATGGCCTTTCTAGTGAGTGACTATTATGAAAACCATTAAGCTTAATTTTCCTAAGCCTTACAACGTTTTCAATAAGCAAATCTACACAAACCTGTTTGATTACTCCCACTTTATTGAAGTTTGGTACGGCGGTGCCAGTTCTGGTAAGTCTCATGGTGTTGTTCAGAAGGTTGTTCTGAAAGCACTGCGGCACTGGAATCATCCCCGTAAAGTGCTATGGCTTCGAAAAGTCGATCGAACAATTCAAGACTCAATCTTCACTGATGTAGTTGATTGCCTATCGACGTGGCAACTTCTTCCGCTGTGCCGAGTAAATAAATCAAACCGTACTATTCATTTACCGAATGGTGCGGTTTTCTTATTTAAGGGGATGGATGATCCAGAAAAGATTAAGTCTATTAAGGGCTTGTCCGATGTAGTGATGGAGGAAGCTTCGGAATTTAATCAGGATGATTTCACACAGCTTACACTGCGTCTACGTGAACCGAAGCATAAGCAGCGGCAATTGTTCTGTATGTTTAACCCGGTTAGCAAACTGAATTGGACTTACAAACAGTGGTTTGATCCTACTGCTACTGTTGATACTTCACGGGTAGCAATTCACCAGTCGACATACAAAGATAATCATTTCCTCGATGCTGATAACATCAGGACGATTGAGAACCTGAAACAGACGCACCCCGCTTACTATAAGATTTACACTTTGGGAGAGTTCGCCACACTGGACAAGCTAGTCTTTCCAAGCTTCACTAAACGGCGGCTCAGCACACGTACCCTCTCAAACCTTCCCTCGTACTTCGGGCTGGACTTTGGGTACACTAATGATGAAACGGCCTTCATGCATGTTAAAGTCGACGAGAGCACCCATACGATTTACATCATGGAGGAATACGCCAAGCGTGGCATGCTGAATGATGATATTGCCCGGATGATCAAGCAAATGGGTTACTCCAAAGAGATTATCACGGCTGATGCGGCTGAGCCGAAATCAATTGCCGAGATCAAGCGTGACGGCATCCCCCGAATCAGGCCGGCCAAGAAAGGTAAGGACAGCATTATTCAGGGGATCTCATTCATGCAACAGTATCATCTGGTGGTTGATGATCGTTGTGTGAAGACGATTGAAGAACTAGAGAATTATACCTACAAGAAAGACCGGCAAACTGGTGAGTACACCAATGAGCCGGTCGATGCATATAACCACGAGATTGATGCCATTCGGTATGCGTTAAACGAGATCAACGGAATGGCTAGCCCTAAGGGTAAGATCCTGAAAAACATTTACATTTAAGGCGGTGATTGAATGACAGAAATTAAGGGACAGGTTGTTGAAGGCAATGTGTTTATCTATCCCAAAGATGATGAACTAACGATGCCTGATCTGCTGAAGTTTATTGGTAAGAACATCGAATTATCAGCAGAATACAAGCATAACCTTGAAATGTACAAGGGCAATCACGATATTTTGAACAAGCTGCCACGACAGTTTGGACCAGATAATCGCCTGGTTGCTAACCTGCCACACTATATTGTTGACACGTATAACGGGTTCTTCACTGGTATTCCACCTAAGGTCACATTGGAGGATAAGGAAACCAACACGGTCTTGCAGGAGTGGAACGATGAGAATTCATTGCAGGATAAACTAAGCGAGATCAGTAAGCAAGCGGATATCTTCGGACGTTCGCTTGCTTTTGTATACCAAGATGAAGATAGTCAAACGCGGATTGCTTATTCATCCCCAATGGACTCCTTCATGATTTATGACGACACCGTATCACGGCAGCCGTTAGCATTTGTCCGCTACTGGAAGAATACGGATGGTATTCAAGTCGGTATGGTTTACTACGCTACCAAGATTGTTTCATTTGAAGATAGTAAGTTTACCGAGGAGATGCCTAACCCATATAAGCTGGTGCCGGCGGTTGAATTCTATGGTAACGAGGAGCGGCAGGGCGTCTTTGATAATGTTAAGACGCTGATCGATGAGTTAGATCGAGTGCTTAGCCAAAAAGCCAACCAGGTTGAGTACTTTGACAATGCCTACTTGAAAGTATTGGGTGTTGACCTGGACCAGGACGGCGATGGTAAACCTGATGCTGATTTGATTGGTAATCAAATGATCTACAGTCCAGATGCTGATGCAACTAATGCAACGGTGGACTTCATTAGTAAGCCAGATGGCGACAATATGCAGGAACATATCATTGACCGGCTGGTTTCTATGATTTATCAGATCAGCATGGTGGCCAACCTTAATGACGAAGCTTTTGCTGGTAACTCTTCTGGTGTGGCCCTGCAGTACAAACTTCTTCCAATGCGGAATATGGCGGCTAACAAGGAACGCAAATTCCGGCAAGCGTTGCGACAACTTTACCGGATCGTCTTCAGTGTTGGAACGGTCTTACCTGAAGCTCATTCAGAAGACTGGCGAGAGCTTGACTTCACCTTCAAGCGTAATCTGCCGGACGATATTTCAAACGATGCCGACATCGCACAGAAGTTACAGGGAATGGTATCGCAGGAAACCCTACTGTCTATTCTGCCGTTTGTTGATGACCCCAAGGAAGAACTGAAGCGGATCAACAAGGAGAAGCAGGAGAACATGCAACAAGCACTGAAGTATGGCCCTGCTGCGTTAGATCAAGACAAGCCGGATGGTGATGATGATGTCGATAACGACGAATAGTGCGTATTGGAAGAAGCGAGAAAAAGAAGAGCGTAAGTGGCAAGAGAAAAATATTGCCGCTGATGCTGCTTTTAATCGTTTAATCGAACGGCATTACAACGTTGCTATTGCTCAGATTAACAAGGATATTGATCATCAGTATCAATCACTTGCTAAGTCAGTAGGTGGCCTACAGAATGCCTATTCTGCTGTTGATGCGCTTGACATTGCTGACTATGAAGCCGAGGCCCAGAAGCTGGTTATGCAAGCTGCTCAGATGAGAGCAGAAGGCAAAAGAGTAACCTATGCAGACTTTAGTGCCGACGTTAACCGCCGAATGAAGATCTACAATGCGACGATGCGAATCAATCGGTTGGAGTACCTTAAAAGCCAGGTTGGATTGCACCTGACTGAAGCCAGCATGAACATCGATAAAGATTTAGGAGTAAAACTGAATGACAGCTATATCAAAGAAGTAAAACGGCAAGCTGGCATTCTTGGAAGTAACCTTAAATTCAACAATGCGATCATCAATGATGACAACATTGCAAAGATCGTCATGAAACAGGTCGGCGGGGCCAACTGGAGTCAACGGCTGTGGTTGAACCAAGATGCGTTAAAAGCCGCTCTTGATTCTGCTTTAACCACTGGTTTAATCGCTGGTCAAAGTAATCAAGCCATTGCTCGTAACCTTCGTGACCAGGTTCGAACAACCATTAAGAATCATGCGTATGTTACTGAGCGACTGGCTCGAACAGAAACAGCCCGGGTTCAATACCAAGCACAGATTGACAGTATTAAGGCTGCCGATTACAAGTACGTGAAGTGGTACGCTGAGCCAGGTGCCTGTCGAGTATGCCAAGAGATTAATGATAATGATGAGTATGATCTTGGCTACGGGGTATTTCCGGTTGATGAAGTACCAGCCGTGCCCCTGCATCCAAATTGTCGCTGCAGCATTTCTGCTTATTGGATTGATAGCAAAGATAAGCATTCAGATTAATTCTGAGTGCTTTTTATTTTAGGGGGTAAAACTATGGATATTGAAAAGATTTCATACACGCCTGAAATGGTCGATGGCTTACGTCAATCAGTTATGCTCTATAAAGCCTTGCTAGATCAAGCCAAGAAGGAAACCGGTTCTATCGAAGAAGCATTTGAACTTGCTGATCATGTTTATCAGAATATGATTCGTTCTGCTCAATAGTATATTGTCCGTTCCGTGTGTGTGGACGTTAACTAAGCCCGAGAATGTCTCCCAGGACACTAAATGCGAGAAAGGAGTTACCTACTATGGATAACGAAAATGATGTAACGAAAACTGATCCTACAATTACTGATGCTGAGTCTAAGGATAATGCCGAAAAGCATGATGACGTCGATGCTACTGATAAGGAAAATCCATTAGATAAAGCCAATAAGATCATTGATAAGTTGCATGTACGTATTGATAAGAAGTCAAAGAACGAAAAGTCATTGCAAGATCAGCTTGACAAGGCCAATGCCACGATCAAAAAGCTTCGAGGTGGTAAAGATCCTGAGCAGCCGAAGGAAGATGAACGGGATCAAAAAATCAAGGACTTGGAAGCCAAACTGGCTCATCGAGAAGCAATGGATAATGCCAACACGGTTCTGAAAGAATCTGGTATTAATCTTGATAAGGCTATGTTAGCAATGGTGGTTTCGGATGACGAAGATACTACTGATAACAACATTCGAGCATTGATTACTTATACCAGCCAGATTCGCGATGATGTTAAACGTGAGTTCTTAAAGGGATCAACCCCGCGGACTAACGGCAAGCCTAACCATGCAATGACTAAAGCAGATATTGTAAAGATCAAGGATCCGATTAAACGGCAACAAGCCATCAAGGAAAACCTTGATCTTTTTAAGAATTAAGTCATGTGGTAATAAGTCAAGATGTAATTATCACTGACTAACTTGTCTTGA
>CAMFOZ010000069.1 GCA_945971245.1 uncultured Lactobacillus sp. | reverse complement strand
GTTGGTTGCATCAACCGATCCTTTGACGTTCTGGATCAAGCTTTCCAGGTTAGTCCGAAGCTTCTGAACGGCATCGCTGGCGCTTTGCTTAGCTTCGTCAATGGCTGAGTTAGCCGCATCAATGGCCGCTTTGTTGACATTAGAGCTGTCAGCAGCGTTGTTAGCCTGGTCCATCGCGGCGTTAGCACGTTGTACAGTCTTTTTCAGTTCTTCAACTTGGGATTGCACGACTTTTTCGACCTTATGCAGATCCATCTGTGTATTAAGCTGGTCCTGCGTGTCGTTGATGCTGATCCAGCCAACGTCAGATCCGCCCCACACGGACGTCTGCACCAGCATATCGTGGTTAGCAATTTTATGAGGTACAACCGCGTTACTGTGTGGCTGGCCGAGTTGTCCGGCTGCCTGTGTCAGTTGATCCAGACTGCTTGCCTGACTGTCCTGATTGTCCGCCATTCGTCTCACCTCCTTCTTGTTGACGTGGAATTGGTTTGGCCCAGATAGCTCCTGCCTTGATCGTCTGCTTAGCGGACGGATCTTCGTTGCTATAGAAGACCTGAGGCATTCGATCGAACATCTGGTTAGCTAACTGTTCCAAACGTGATAGCTCTGCTGCCCGGCTGTTAGCGTGTAGCAAACTGGCTGGCAGGTTATCAAAAGTAAGATCAGTGCCCTGGGCAGGGTTGAATGGGTACCATGTGTACCCCACAAGGGTCACGATGTAGTTATTGACATGTGACGTACTAACTTCACCAAGCATCGTCTGTTCACTAGGAATCGTGAGATAGCGTTGCTCACCCTGTACAGGCACCTCGTTAGTGTCCATGACCACTTCGATCGACACGGCCGGATCGAGCACCAGTTGTGTCCGGGCATACCGCTCCATTGCAGCTGGGTCTTTGAACCGGTCATCTTGCAATGGCGCGTTGGCTGGGTGCAAACCCCATTCGTCCTTGGACCGCTCATCTGTGATGGTGAACGGTTGGAAGTAGTAGTGAGTCTGGTCACTGGTAGTGTCTGGCGTGTAGCTACCCTGCACATAGGTATCGACAAGTTTAACGGTCTCAGTTGGTACTTCCTCGACCTTCTTGGTGTTGATCTTGGCCTGCATGGCATCGTTACGCCCATACCAAGTAGGTGGGAAACTAGCAATAGACGCTATCTTGCAACTCTCACCCGGCTCTGGCTCATAGATCATCGTGTCGTGATCCAGCAGAAGGGAGATATGGTGAGTGCCACCGTGAGGGCCATAGAAGCCCACATCACCGGCCTTTGCCTCGCTATACGGAATTTCACGGAACGAGCTTTCCATTGCGACTGTTTGTGCCGGGATATGAATCCCAAAATCTTGATAGACCTGTGATACATAAGATGAGCAGTCCATTCCAGAGAAAGGATTACCACCACGAGCACCACCGGCACCGCCCCATACGTATGGAACACCAAGATACTTCTTAGCGTCATTTTGGAAGGCGGTCGTATCATCCTGGCCAGTGACAATGGTCTGCGTGCCATCCGTGACTTCCACACCAGAATTATCGCTAGACGGGGTTGATGCTCCACCGCTTGCGTCACTGTCTGAATAACTTCCACCCACGCAGGTGATCTGGTTGACGATGACCGTTGAGTCTGTCGTCAGCTTCATGTTTGATGAGTTGTAGTGATAGACAATCCGTCGTCCATGATTCTGATGAAGCACGTCCGGGGCGTACACATCGACACGCTTGCCAACCGGGTTAACGATTGCACCTGGCCAGGTTGAGATGATCTTTGAAATCATATCCTTACCAGAACATCCACCTAGATTCTCAATCTGTTGCTTATCGAAGTCGCCAAAAACGTGATAGGAGAAGCCAAACGGGTTAGCCGTCTTGTCGTTCAGGAAGAAATCCAGCACGTCACTAACCGTGTAGGTCAATGTTCCCTGCCGGACGTTCTTCTGATAGACCCGGCCGATTTCAGAGTTAACGAATTGAATTGCAGTAACCGTTACTAGACCAGTTCCCGTGTAGTCCCCTTCAGTATTCTTGATGACATAAAGGTCATTGTTGAAGAAGATCACCGACTCGTTCGAGATTGCTGAGTACGATGGCGTACCATCGTCATACGCTACAAACTGAAGCTGATTAGTTTGGTTATCCTCGTATTGCACCTGAAAAGACGACTTGATATAGCAAGTCAGTGGTATCTGTTGATCAGAATGAAGCGTCTGGATCGTCATCCGAGGGTCAAGCTTAGGCTCGTTGTCGATCTCTGCAGGCACTTGTGCGGTGATCTGTTCGTTAACGATGATTGACCCATGCCGCATCTTAAAGGACGCGTGGGTCTTCTCCGTTCTGGACCAATCAAACATATCACCCAGCACCGCTGAGCGGAAAACGAGGCCGTTGCCGTCCGCCTGATCAGCAAACAGTCGTACACTGTCACCGTCAACGAACATGTTAGGGCCCTCAACCCAGCCGGTAATGCTGCTGTTGTGGTTATTAAACTTCTGTGGTGTTGGCGCAAAGTTAACTGGGAAGCGCTGATACGGCCCCAGATAATCGTTTGAGCTAAAGACATAGTTACCACCGATTGTCAGGAAGTAGACCCCATCAATCAGACAGATGTCTGGGTCAATCCTGTACGTATTGTCAATGGCGTCTTTCATAAAAGAAACCGCCTGATCCTGGTTGCTGATCGTGTCCGTAGAAGGGTCAAAGTCAGCAACGTAGTCATCAAGGATTCCTTTATCAGAATCCCCCGCGCAGTAGATGATGTGGTACTTGCCTTTGGTGTCCTCGAAGATCTCGGGCGCCCACAAATTCTTATACTTGCTAGTATCGAGGTAGGCCAGCTTCTCAAAGGCAATAAAGTCAGTTGTTTTGTAAAAGCCGCCTGTACCAATGACATAGTAGTAGTCACCGATCTTTTTCATGAAGCCGTCTCGCAGTTCTCCCAGGCCGTCGATTGCCCCGACAGTCTCCCAGTTAACCAAGTTATCCGAGTAGGCCATCGTTGGTGTGGCTTGCCAGGGGTCCTTCTCCGTTGGGTGTGACTCAAAGCCAAAGTAGGTATAGCGATGATTGTTGAGTGCTTCTATTGCAGATATCATGTGCTATCCCTCCTTAGTTCAGGTATACGAAACGGAAGTGGAATCGGATGTCCACCTTGTCGTAGCCGTAGATCTTAAAGTCATTCCAGCCCTTTGCCAGGCGGACCCAAGTCAAGTCACCCTTGTCGTTGGCCAGCTCACCGTTTTTGTAGACGTTGAGATTGTCCCAAACGATCTTGTCAGACGGCTGTAGGCCATCGGCGTAGATGATCTCGTCACCTGTCGTCTCATTGATCATGTCGAACTTGCCGTTAAAGCCGGTCACGCTGATCTGCAAAGGATAGCGTTGCGCCGGGTCAATCATGATATCAGAGGCGTTCCATATGCGGAATTGGTGCTGGTTGACGAAGTGATACTGCAGGTCCACGCCGTTGGGCAGGTTCATACCGACTTGCCACAGGTTCTGGTCATAGGTCATCAGATCATCTGAGTAAGCCAGTGACCACTTCACACCTGACGGGTTTTCCCAAGGAATCTGGAATTGCACGTAATGACTACGGTTTTCCGGGTTCTTGATAGTGAAGTTACCAGCGCGAACGAGCTTGACGATACCAGGCTCGGCATCGCTTCGAATACGATACAAACCCTTCTGCATGAAGAACTGTGCAATTTCGTGTTTCTTCATCTTGTAGTCATACCAGTCACCGTAGTGCAGGAAAAACCGCCCTGTTACAGTATTCTTACCGATCTGAGAGTATGAGTAAGTCTGCCCATCGGTCCCAGCATCGGTTGAGTACGTTGTGGTCATGATTGGATCACTATCATCATCAAGGAACCGCAGCCCGCTGGTGATCTGCTCTGCATCAATCTCATCACCGTCCGGCGGCTTGATGAAGAGCTTGGGATAGTTGTACTGGTAACCAGCAATATTCATATCTTTGCCGCTCATTTTTTACCTCCTTTAAGTGAATGATTGAAAGTTTGCTAGGTTGACATCGCGCTGTGTCCGACGATAGCGAGCTGTTGGGTTATTGACAGCATCAGTAACGCCAATCAACTTGTCGATCAGACCAATCAGTTGCTGGTTTTGTGCAAGCGTAGCATCGAACCGCTTTTCAAGTGGTGTCAGGTCGGTTTGAGGTGTGGCTTGTGTCGTGTTAGACGGGCCACTACCAGCATAGTAGTCGACTACTTGCTTCATCAGTTGCCATGCCCGTGTGGACTTCATAGTGTCCAGTGGGATAGCCATTTCAGCACCTGCCTCACCGAAGATCGACGGAACAGTTGCAATGCCGCCATTGGCGAAACGCCGCCCACCATGTGGGCTCCAGCCACCCAAAGTAAGGTCAGAACGCCAACTCGTATCATTGAACATAGCTAGCAATTGATCGAATGGCTTCCAAATATCGTGGTGCCCAGGCATCGCGTATTTGTTGAAGGTACCGTCAATGAATTGAAGAACCCCCTTTGATGGGTGGCCTTCTTGAGCATTGATGTCCCAGTTGTTCTGAGCATGTGCCTGATTATTAGACTCGTGCTGAACAACAGTAAGAATATGTGAAATATCTCCAGCAGAAACACTGACCTTCATCTTGGCTGCAGCCTTCTTGATCATCTCTTCGGTGACAGCGCTGCCGTTATCATCCTGCATAGATTCCAATTGTTTCTTCATCCACGCTTGCAGTTGCCGAGCATAGAAGCCAGGCAGGTCTTCCTTCAAGCCGAGGTTTAGGCTATCGGTTGACTTAGGTGAAACGCTAGAAACAAAGTGGCTGAAAAGTTCGGTCCCGAATTCGACAACGTTCTTAAGGGCCTTATCAACCCAGTCCATTGCGTCATCAGCTGCGTCGCCAACCTTGTCGAAGATGTTTCCGAAGAAGTTACCGATTGCCCCACCAGCGTGCGGAATCGGCATCTGCATCATCGTAGCCAGCTTATGGGACCGCTCACCGTCAAGAACCTCATCTCCCTGTTGAAGTGGGAACAACATGTTCCGCTTAGCAGGAAGCATGAAGGTCTCACCCGTAGCTTTACGGTGCACCATTTCCTGGTAGTGAGAGCCCGGTGCATCGTTAAGCAAAGCGATTTGGTCCTTATCGATTGGCCCATCAGTACCATTTGCGAATGCACTAAAAGTAAAGCCGCCTAGCTTGCCATCTCCACCAACGTGATCAAGGATCCAGTTAACCCCGTCCTTAATACCATTGATTAAGCTCTCAAATGGCTTGGCCAAGCCGTGAAGTAAGTCAACAAATTGAGCGTGGATATGACCACCAGAACTAGTGATCACACCAGCAATGCTTTCCAGTTTGTCGTGCCATGCATCGTGCATCTGTCCCAAGCCATTGTTGGTGATGTCATTCAACTTGGAATGCATATCAGAGAACTTGCCAGTGCTGTCGCCACGCAAGTTATCGGCGATGTTACCGATCTTTCCACGCGTATCATTCCAGATGTTTTGCATGTCACCACGCCAGCCAGAGGTGTTAGTGGTGATATCACGATATCCCTTACGGAATCGTTCTGAAGCATCGTTCATCGCCTGTTGAGCACGCTGACCAACTGAGATCCGCATCCGATTAAACTCATTGTTGACATTATTAGTGCCATTCCGAGTTGAGTTTCGAAGGTCGTTCCAGCCCTTGACAAAGGCTTGCCGTGAGCGCTGCCACATCTGGTTGTTGAAGACAGCAACCCGAGTTGACATCGTTCGATGCTGTTGAATCTGTTGCTGAACGCCTTGACGAGTCAGCCGGTTGTTCTGATTCCAGCCTTGAACCCATAACCGCGCCAGCCTGCTCCACATCCGTTGAGCCGACTGTTGGTTCCGCCGAGACATCTGGTTGTGCATCTGAATTTGACGCCGACTAGACTGTTGGGCAGTCCGGTTCATGTTATTCCAGCCACGCCGAGCAGATTGGGCCATGCGGTTAATGTGTCGTCCGGCTGTACTTGCCATATTGCCAAACCAACGGCCAACTTTACCGGCCATTGACTTAGCAGCATTAGCAATTCCATTGGCAAACTTTCTGAATTTTGCGGAATGCTGATAGAGGAAGTTGAATGCCGCTACCGCTAATTGGACACCAGTAAGAATTGCACCAAATGGATTAGCACGGAACGCAAGTGAAATGGTAGTTCCGGCCGTCTTAGCAGCTGTTCCAATCGAGGCGAAACTAAGCTGACTAGTTAGTGAAGCCGTCTTTGACACAGAGCCGACACGCTCAATGTTAGTAACCGCGCCAGTCGTGTTAGCCGTAGCAGTTGTAGTTATTCTCTTTGGCACCCGTTCTGCTTGCCGTTGGGTAGCATTCAGGTTCCGGTTGGCCTGCTCAGTGTTGGCTCTTACGGTTGTTTCTTTGTTTCGAGGTAAGCGATCCAGGCGATTGCTATAGCTTTGCAGCTCACGGGTTGACTGAGCACCCTCGAACTGGACTCTAGTAGTCTTTCGATCAGGTATCTGTCTAACTTTCCTGCCAAAGTCCTGGACCATGTCACCGACATTCTTAATGGTTTGAATCCCATTAATCCCTGCCCGAAGCGTACGGACCGCACGTGATGCAAGCAGAAGCCCCGTAACCAGCGCCGCGCTAGTCTTAGGGAACCGTGCCATCAAATTAAGTACAGGCAGTAGAACCTTGCTCAAGTCTAGTAACACGTTAGCGAAGATCTTAATCTGCGCCGTTGATCCCTCTTTGAAAGCTTCAAAGAAGCTCTTGATCTGCTCGTGGTGTCGAGCTACGACATTACCCAGCTCGTCCACTGCATTAGTAGCGGCTTTTAGCCCGTTATCCAGAGCATCGGTGAAGTTCATCTTAGAACCTCCAAATGCCGTCATAACCTGGTTAAGTGCACGGGCGGCATGTTGACCAAACCGGGTAAACTCGGCATCAGTCCGCTTGTCATTGACCCAGTTCTTCGTTGCCTGCAGAACCGGGTTGGACATAGTCATGAACGGCTTTTCGATGTCCCCAACCAGTTGAGGTGTCCGCGCTCTGATAGTCCGGAACACCCCAAAGTAGGAGTTCATCATATTCTCAGCGGCGGCCTTGTATTTACCGTTACCAAGTGAAGTGAATACATCTTGCAGGTCTTTTGACGTAATCTTCCCAGCCTTAGCCATCTGCCGCATTCCAGCAACGGTAGTGTTGAAGTGCTTGGCCATGGCCTCGTCAATCATTGGGAAGTATTGACCAATTTGGTTCAATTCACCCTGAGTGATCTTACCGGTGGCCATACCGTGAACCATATCCTGCTCAACTGCTTGGATCTGTTGGCTGTTAAGGCCAACGGCATCGGCCATATTAAGCAGAGAGCTAGTCATTGAATCGGCTTGGCTCTTGCTGGAGTTAAGGTGGTAGAACCCCTGCTCCAATTCGTTGACGACATCCACGTCTTGACCAGTGGCTTGGGACATCTTGTTGATCGAGTCAATCATCGGGCCGGCCTTAGAAGCTGAACCCGTCAAGGTCGTCCACGTGGCCACCATCTTGTTCTGGGTGATGTCGTATTCAGCGCCGGCACGAACAAGATCGCCTAGTTGGCCCTGGATATTAGCTAGAGCGCCAGTAAACATATTGGCGGCGGCCGTAGCTCCGAAGATGCGGCCAAACGACGTAGACACGCGGTCTGCGCCACCCTGGATTCGATTAAGTCGTTCTTGAACGTTACCAAGCCAACCACTTGGGGTCCGCCGCATTTGTTCATTAAGCTCGCTAACTTTGGCGCTGGTTTCGTTGATTTGAGTGCCCAGCTCCTGGACCCGGGTCGCCTGCTTAGCGTACTGTTCTGAGTTCTCCCCGAACCGTTGCTTAGTCTGAGCTAGCAGGCCGATTTCTTTCTGTTGAATCTGCTGAAGGCTAGATAGGCGCTGACGAGTCCCATTCAGATCTGTTTCCAATGCTTGGTAGGCTTGCCCCTGGGAACGCAACCGCTCCACAGTAGCACTGACAAGCCCTTGCTGGGCCCGCATAGAAGCTGAAAGCCTGCGCACGCCCGAATCTTCAATATCCATCTGTTGGGCCGCACGTTGTTGCTGGGCCTGCATATTAGCAAGCTTAGCCTTTGCTTGGTCGATCTGCCGACCGAAATTGAGGTATTGCCGTGCAGAATCAGTCGTGCCGACATTCAGCTTTTTCTGTTCAGCGACTAACCCGTCCAGAGTACTTTGCATACTCTTCTGAGCCGCCTTGCCCGCCTCGGTTGAAGTGTCAAGTTGCCCCATTGATTCACGGGTAGCGTCAATCTGCTTTTTGAGATTTAAATATTTAGTCGCGCTCTCGGTGCTGATTGAAGACATTGAGCGTTGCTTTTCTTGCAACGCCTCGATCTTGCGCCGTTGAGCGTCCATTGCTTCACCCAGGCCATCATACTTGGCCCGAGCCGCGCCAGCCGAATCACCGACCGAACGCAAGTAAGCTTCCTGTGATCGCCATGCACTAGTCGAAGCGGAGACTGCTGAAGTCAGATTCTTAATCGCAGTGGAAGCTTGAACCAGATCAAGTGCGACCTCGGTAGCCATCTTAGCTTGAACTGTTGCCATTAAGAATCATCTACCTTTCATCGTTTTGACATTCTGGACTAGTTATCTATGGTTCCGTTTAGCTTGTGCCGCACGGATATGAAGAATTGCAGTAGTTGGATCAACTGGCCGATCTTTACGGTCCTTAGCACGCAAAATCCGTGCTAGTTCGTAGTAATCGGCATTGTCGAATTGCTCAATTGACCAGTGCAGATTAGTGATCGCGTTCTTTTCGTTTACGTCAAAGTCTTCCAGCGCATTCTGAAGATCCCAGATACGCTTTTTCCAATTTACTTTTTTGGGTCAGTACCCTTGGGCTTGTTACCCTTGATATCTTCGTCTGACATTCCCAGCAGCCGACCACAAACGTAGTTAGCCATTTCTGAGATATCATCTTGTTCAAAGTCTTCATCGAGCTTCTTTGCTTCGGCTTTTGAAAGGCAAAGTGTTTGCGTTAAGAAGTTTTCGATAAGATCAATCAATTTGATAGCGTTAACATAGGCTTCAATATTGGTAGTGTCCGTAATACTTGAAAGCTTGGAAGCGTCATACTGGAATTGATATACCGAGCGGATAACCTTGTTGGTTGGCTTAACTTCAAAGGTCTTATCGAGCTTAGCTACATGAATCTTCATTTTTATCCCTCCAAAAGGACCAGAATAGCCGCGATCATAACGATTACTGTGTATTTCAAGCGCGACTAAAAACTAGTCCAGATAATTACTTAGTAGATGGTTACTTGCCTGGCACAGTTGGTGTAGAAGCAGGTGCAGTGTAGTCAGGGAATAATTCCTTGAACATCGTTGCTTCGTCCTTCCAGTCACTGTCGGTAGTGGCGTAGATCCGGTACATGTCGTTGATGTTAGGGTCATCAATGGCAGCAAAGGACAGTTGGTCAGTAACCGGCGTCTTCTTAGAGTCCGTATCAGTATCGAGCTTCTTATCACCCATCAGGAAGTTACCTGAAGGGAAGCAGAAGTAAACTGCATCGTTAGAGGTCATAGATGGGGCCTTAACGATCAGCGCACCAGTTGGCTTGGTGTCAGCCATTTGCCAACCAGTGCCTTGCTTTTCCATACCCACGATCTTAGCCAGAGTAGCCATGTCAAGGCTGTTGATAGTCAAGGAACAGGTTGGGTTCAGCGGGTCAGCGTAGGAGTATTGGATTGAGTTGTTACCTGCAATCTTTTCCAGCTTAGAACCGTCAAGCCCCTTCAATTCGGCACTGGCAACCCCGAGGACGGAGTGGTCAAGTTCCATAAGTCCAGTTTGAGACAGGCCAGTCTCACCAGTCTGGAGGCTCTTGCCATCGTTGGTCTTAAGAGCAATCCAGGCCGTTTTAATACCGTGAATCAGCATTAGTTATTTCCTTCTTTCTCTTTTTCTCAACGCCGTTTGTAAAATTAAGTTAGAAAAATAAAAAGCCATTTGTGATAGACTTT
>CAMFOZ010000068.1 GCA_945971245.1 uncultured Lactobacillus sp. | reverse complement strand
ATGGTGCTTCACAAATGGACTGGATGGATGAAGAAAAGGAACGTGGTATCACTATCACGTCCGCTGCCACTACGGCCGTTTGGAAGGACTACCGGATCAACATCATCGATACCCCAGGACACGTGGACTTCACTGTCGAAGTTGAACGTGCGCTGCGTGTGCTTGATGGTGCCGTAACGGTTCTGGATGCCCAAGCCGGTGTTGAACCACAGACTGAAACTGTTTGGCGTCAAGCCGACCAATTCAACGTTCCGCGGATCGTCTTTGCTAACAAGATGGACAAGGTTGGTGCCAACTTTGACTACTCTGTACAAACGATCAAGGACCGTCTGAACGTTACCCCACTGCCAATCCAAATGCCAATTGGTGCCGAAGATTCATTCGTCGGTGTTGTTGACTTGGTTAAGATGGTTGCCTACGTTTACGATGAAGATAAGCTGGGTACCAACTGGGATACTGTTGATATTCCAGACGACCTGAAGGATGAAGCTCAAAAGCGTCACGATGCAATGATCGAAACGTTGGCTGACATCGATGACAACATTATGGAAAAGTACCTTGAAGGTGAAGACATTTCTGTTGACGAAATCAAGGCCGCTATCCGTAAGGGTACCCTGGAAGAAAAGCTCTTCCCTGTATTGGCTGGTTCTGCCTACAAGGATAAGGGTATCCAGATGATGCTTGATGCCGTTATCGACTACCTGCCATCACCACTTGACGTTAAGCCATTCGTTGCTCACGATGCTGATGGTAATGAAGTTGAATTGACTGCCGGTGACGACAAGCCATTCGCTGCTTTGGCCTTCAAGATTGCTACTGACCCATTCGTTGGACGTTTGACCTTCTTACGTGTTTACACTGGTTCACTGCAATCCGGTTCTTATGTTCTGAACGCTACTAAGGACAAGCGTGAACGTATTGGTCGTCTGCTGCAAATGCATTCTAACCAACAACACGAAATTCCAGAAGTATTCTCTGGTGATATCGCCGCTGCTATCGGTCTGAAGAACACCACTACTGGTGACTCCCTGACTGATCCTGATCATCCACTGCAACTTGAATCAATGGACTTCCCTGACCCAGTTATCCAGGTTTCCGTTGAACCAAAGTCAAAGGCTGACCAAGACAAGATGGACAAGGGTCTGCAAAAGCTTGCTGAAGAAGACCCAACGTTCAAGGCTGAAACTAACCCTGAAACTGGTGAAACTCTGATCGCCGGGATGGGTGAATTGCACCTGGACATCATTGTTGAACGTCTGCGTCGTGAATTCCACGCCGAAGTTAAGGTTGGTAAGCCACAAGTATCTTACCGTGAAGCATTCACTAAGAAGGCTAGCGCACAAGGTAAGTTCGTTCGTCAGTCTGGTGGTAAGGGTCAATACGGTGATGTATGGATCGAATTTACGCCACTTGAAGAAGGTAAGGGCTTCGAATTCGAAGATGCCATTGTCGGTGGTGTTGTTCCTCGTGAATTCATCCCTGCTGTTGAACAAGGTTTGAAGGAAGCTATGCAAAACGGTGTCCTTGCCGGCTACCCACTTGTTGACATGCACGCTAAGCTCTACGATGGTAGTTACCACGAAGTCGACTCTAGTGAAGCGGCCTTCAAGGTTGCTGCATCCCTCGCTCTGAAGAATGCTGCTAAGAAGGCTGATCCAGTTATCCTTGAACCAATCATGAAGGTTGACATTGTTGTTCCTCAAGACAACATGGGTGACGTTATGGGTCAAGTAACTGCTCGTCGTGGTACTATTGATGGGATGGAAGAACGTGGTAACGCTCAACTGATCCACTCATTCGTTCCACTGTCAGAAATGTTCGGTTACGCTACTGCCCTGCGTTCTGCTACCCAGGGTCGTGGTACCTTCACGATGACCTTCGACCACTACTCAGCTGTTCCTAAGTCAGTGCAAGAAGACATCATCAAGAAGAGCGGTAAGGCTAGCGACTAGTTCGTTACCGTAACCATATTAAAGAAGATCGGTATTTACCGGTCTTTTTTTATTTTTAAATTAATTGATATTGACGATTGCTGGTACCTCTCACATGAAAATGTGGGAGGCTTTTTATTACTACCAACGGGTTAGTGATAAAATTAAGGGGTAAATTAATTAAATAGGGGAGATTTAGTTAAATGAATAGGGAACACAAGAAAATGTATAAGGCCGGTAAGCTATGGTTAACGGCCATGATTGTTGGATTAGGTTTAATGGTTACCGGAGTAGCCTCAGCTGACCAAGTAGTACCAGGTACGCCAAACAATGGAGGAGTTGTCACGGCGCAAGCAACTACCCAGACTAGTAATGCAGCTGAAACCAATAATACTAATGTAGGTCACCTTGACAGTGCTACGGTTAATTCTTCTAATTTAGTTGGCTATGCATCCCTAAATGCTAGTGGTTGGCATGCGACGGATGCTAGCCAAGATGAGCCAGCTAATTGGATGATTATTTATAACAACACGACCAATAATGAGATCGGTCGGCAGAGGGTTAATAGTGTTGCGCGGCCAGATGTCCAACAGGCTTACAGTGATGTTAATGGTAGCCTTTATTCTGGCTTTAATCAGCATTTCTATATTCCGGATAGTGTCATCACTAATGGCAATACCATCTCACTGGTTTCCCGCTACAGTGATGATGCCTTACATGGTGAAGGTAACCATACTGATTACTGGTTCCCAGCAATTAAGTTTGATACTGGTAACTATGCTAATTTGGATAATGTTTCACTTAAGAATAATCGAGTAAATGTTAGTGGCTGGCATGCTACCAATCAGGGGGCCCCGCATGATAATCACTTTGTTATCGCTTATGATGTGACCCAGCACTGCGAAATCGCTCGTCACTTGATAAACCGTACGGATCGGCCGGCCTTTAGTCGCCCTGATGTTGCCCGGGTCTATCCGCTAGTTTTAGGGGCAGACGCATCAGGCTTTAACGTAAACTTTGACCTTACCCCGGCGTTGTTGAATGACCAGGTGCAATTTATTAGCCGTTGGTCCCGGTCAGCTGATGGTAACAGTAATTATGTTGATTACTGGTTTGCACCACAATGGTTAGTTGCTGATAAGAGTAACCGCGCAAGTCTTGATGACTTCGGGATTCGCAACGGTCAAATTCATGTCAGCGGTTGGCACGCTACTAACCTTTCACTGGGCCGGAATTACCATACGATTATCATTGTCAATGCCAATACCGGGGCTGAAATTATGCGGCGGACCGTTAACCATGGTCAACGTCCTGATGTTGCCCAGGTATATCCTAGTATCCTGACGGCAACGGACTCTGGCTTTGATATCACCCTGCCACTGCAAGGTAACCTTCTTAACACGCCGTTACGGATTATCAGTCGGTGGAGTGCGACGCAGGATGCTAATGAGAACTACGTGGACTACAGCTTCGACCGGAGCATTAATCTTGATAAGCAGGCGGCATGGTTAGATAGCCTTACGCAGGATGGCGCAACGATTTCCCTTTCCGGCTGGCATGCAGCCGATATGTCGGAATGGTATCCTCACCACTTTATTATTCTCTTTGATAAGCGTCTGGGGAGAGAAATTGGCCGTCGCGAAGTACCGACAACTCGTAGTACCGATGTTGCCAATGCATATGGGAATATCCTAAATTCTGACCACGCTCGTTTTAGTACTAATATCGCGGTTGATCCCGCTGTGGCTAGTGACCCAATCCAGGTAATTAGTCGCTACAGTAACAGTAGTAATGGTGAAGGTAACTATGTCCAACAGTGGATTGAAAATAAGATGCTTAATACGCCTAAGAACGCAATCGTTGACGGCTATCTGTACGATACACACGGTAACCCGCACCGGATTCCTTGGGATGCAAACGGGGTTGCTCGCTTGATCGCCGATTGTGTTAATAATTCAGGCGAACGGACCGACTTACGGCGTGTTCAATTAGCGGCATTGTACGTAAACCAGTTCTGTGCGCTTGATCGTTATACAATGAGTGGACCGTACTACTCCAAACCGTACGGGGTCTTTATTGCGCATGAGTATTCATGTGCCGGTTCAACTCGGGCCCTGGGCCTTGTCTTAAATGACTTGGGTTACAGTTACCAACATGCTAATGAAAATAAGTACACCCATCAGTGGAACATCCTGATGATGGATGGTCGCATAGGTTGGGCTGATGGTCAAATGGGGACCGCCGGCTATGGCCCAGAAAGTGAAGTTTTCAACCATTATTTCATTTATGGCCATAATCCGTACGCATATGATGGTGGAATCTATAATAAGTTACAACCGTTTTCTCTTTAATGTAGCAATGTGAAGTGCTATTTCTATATACTCCCGGAGTTGAAAATCAACTCTGGGAGTATTTTTTATTAACTTCTTCGTCCTATGAAAGCGTTAAACGAATTATATAGACTGGATTCCAGACTACAATAGCTATTAATGCGAATTATATTAACTGTTGAAAAGGATAATCTTCGTGTTATACTAATAGCAACGAACAATTAGGAGGGTAAACAGTGGGATCGTTAGTGATTCGTGGAAACGCATTTACCGTTCAAGATAAATACCATGTTAAGTACTTAGCTGATTGTCTGGTTTGCATTGATAGTAATGGTTGGGTAGAACGGGTTCTTGTACCGGAAGACAAGGATTATGATCGGGTACTCACGGATGCCCGCCAGCATCACCAACTACGCGAACTAACCGAAGGAGAATACCTCTTACCTGGCTTTATTGACCTGCATGTGCATGCACCACAATGGCCACAGGCGGGATTAGCACTCGACCGGCCGTTAGCAAATTGGCTGAACGTATATACTTTTCCCCTTGAGGCGCGTTTTAATGATTGTGTATTTGCTAGGAAGGTGTACAAAGACTTTGTCCGAACACTACTGGCTCATGGAACAACCACAGCCATGATGTTTGGCACGATTCATGTTGATGCCAACATGGTGTTGGTGGATGAATGCCGGCGGCAGGGAATGCGCGGATATATTGGTCAGGTGACAATGGATAATCCGGACCAGACGCCAGACTACTACCGGGACCATTCTGCAGAGGAAGCCCTCGCGGCGAGTGAGCAGTTTATCCAGCGGGTTCAAGTTAGTCCGGATCCGGACGATCTAGTGACGCCGGTGATCACACCCCGTTTTGTACCCTCCTGTACCGACGAAGCTCTGGCGGGGTTAGGGCACTTGGCAGCAAAGTATGATTTACCGATTCAGTCCCATGTCAGCGAAAGTAACTGGGAAAACCAGTACGCAATTGACCGTTTTGGGATGCATGATGCGGAAGTGCTGGATCACTTTGGCCTCCTGACGGCGCGGGCAGTGATGGCCCATGGTACCCAGCTGACTGACGGCGATATGCAATTACTCAGGCAGCAACAGACCGCCATTGCCCATTGTCCAATCTCAAATGTCTACTTTGGGAATGGGGTGCTACCAGTTCATCGTCTGTTGAAGATGGGAAATAATGTTGGCCTGGGTTCTGACATCTCGGGTGGTTATACTCCCAGCCTGTACCATAATATCCGTCAGGCGGTTAAGTCATCACGGATGTTGACGGATGGGGTTGATAGTAAACGCCCCGTCGAACAGCGCGGTGTGGCTAATTCCCAGATTACAGCAGCCACGGCCTTTTACCTGGCAACGGCTGGTGGCGCCCACGCCTTACACTTGGCTGCCGGACGGATCGCAGTTGGTTGTCGGGCGGATCTGCAGGTTGTGCGAGCACACCAGATGTGGGGCAAGCCGTCCACGGCCGACACATTTGAACGGCTGATGTATCAGACTGAGGCAGCCGATATCAAGGGTGTTTACGTTAACGGTCACTTAGTATATGAAAATTAATGATGATGGTAGGAGGAAGAAGAAAAGAATGGATACGAAAGCACATTTGTTGATTGGCCCGGATGAGAAAGTACCGACGGGTGAAGCGGTCCTATTAGGGCTGCAACACGTCTTAGCAATGGACGTCTATGTCCCACCGATTATTTTGGCGGGACTGCTAGCAATGGGGGCGGTGGACTCAACTGGCCTCCTGCAGGCAACTTTCCTGGCGGCCGGGATCGGGACGATCTTACAGACGGCCTGGTTCATGAAGATGCCGGTTTCCCAAGGACCATCATTTGTACCGTTGACGGCGGCTGCTGGGGTGGTTATGGCTAGCGGTGGTGTGCATGGTGGTGGAATGGCCACCCTGATGGGCGCGCTGCTTGTGGGGGCGATCCTGTTGATCCTCCTCGGGATGAGCGGGATCTTCCAAAAGATCATCAACCGGTTAGTACCAGCGGTGGTCGGTGGAACCATCATCACCTGTGTGGGCTTGTCCTTAATCCCATCGGCTTTGAATGATAACATTTTCGAGGCGAAGGGAAACGTCTACCAGAACATGGAACTGGCAGGGGTAACTGCGTTGATTCTGTTAGTTTGTGTGGCCATCAGTATTCGCTTCCCACGTGTCCAGAAGCTTTTCAAGACGGGGTCAATCGTCATTGCCCTGTTGGTCGGGACTGCGCTGAGTGCTGCCATGGGTCGCTTTGATGCTTCATCAGTTGCGGCCGCTCCCTGGTTCAGCCTGCCACAGCGGACGGTTTTCCACTGGGGGATGCACTTTGATATGACGGCTATCCTGACTTTTATCATCATCTACGCGATCTTAACGACAGAGACCACCGGGACCTGGTTTGCGATGGGGGCCGTTACGAATCACACTATCACGAAGAAACAGTGGAACCGCGGGATCATCGGTGAAGGGCTGAGCTGTCTGGTGGCGACGATTACTGGAACGACCCCAGTTACCGGTTATTCAACCAACGCCGGGATCATCTCAATCACCGGGGTCGCTAGTAAGCGGGTCTTCATCGCTGCGGGTGGCTGGTTTATTATCCTTGGCTTCTGTACCAAGCTCTCAGCCTTCCTGGCGGCCATTCCGGCACCAGTTATCGGTGGGGTGTTTGCGATCATCACGGTGACGATCATGCTGAATGGGTTAAACGTCATCCGGAACTTGAAGACGGTGGAGAGTGACCTCTACATCATCGGGCTACCAATTGTGATCACAATTGCCCTGGTACTGATTCCGAAGAAGATCGTGAGTGCCGCTCCCCAGATGGTGCAATACCTGTTAGGTTCGCCGATTGCGATTGCAGCCTTGCTGGCGATCATTCTTAACCTGCTGATGCCAAAACGCGCTCAGCTGTAATTTATATATGAAGAAAGAATCGTAAATGATGGATTAATACCCATTATTTGCGATTTTTTAAATTTTTGCGGAAAAGTTACGACCAAATTGAAAACGATTTTTCTTTACAAAAAGATTTCATTCAAATTTAATTGCTTTAAACACTTGATATAGCAACGATTCTTTAGTATTATGGATAGGTGCTTGAGCGTTGGCGGGTAGATTTGCCCTACCCCCATGGGAGTTTAAGCTGCGAAGCGTTGATGCGGAAGGTTGCGACACACCCGGCCGCTTTGCCACAGGATGTGGCGGTAATTTCCGCGGAGCTAGTCAAATTTCAAATCTGACGAAGGAGGGAACATAATGGCAAAACAAAAGATTCGTATTCGGTTAAAGGCTTATGAACACCGTATTTTAGATCAATCTGCTGATAAGATTGTTGAAACCGCTAAGCGGACAGGTGCTCAAATTTCAGGTCCTATTCCGTTACCAACTGAACGGACTATCTACACTGTTATCCGTTCACCACACAAATTTAAGAAGTCACGGGAGCAATTCGAAATGCGCACACACAAGCGTTTAATCGATATTGTTGACCCAACACCTAAGACCGTTGATTCATTAATGAAGCTCGATCTTCCTAGTGGTGTTGATATTGAAATTAAGCTTTAATTGTTAGAATAAGAATAATACATAAAACATAAAATTGGAGGTGTACTCATGACCAAAGGAATCTTAGGTAAAAAGGTTGGAATGACTCAAGTATTCACTGACAATGGTGAATTAGTTCCAGTTACTGTTATCGATGTTACACCAAACGTTGTAATGCAAATTAAGACCGTTGAAAACGATGGTTACAGTGCTGTACAACTTGGTTTTGATGACAAGCGGGAAGTTTTGAGCAACAAACCTGAACAAGGTCATGCAGCAAAAGCAAATACGACCCCTAAGCGCTTCATCGGTGAAATCCGCGACGCTGAATTAGGGGACATTAAAGTCGGAGACGAAGTTAAGGCTGACGTTTTCGCAGAAGGTGAAACTGTCGACGTTACGGGTACTACCAAGGGTCATGGTTACCAAGGTAACATCCATAAAGATAACCAATCTCGTGGACCTATGGCACACGGTTCTCGTTACCACCGTCGTCCTGGTTCATTGGGTGCCATTATCAACCGGGTTTTCAAGGGTATGAAGCTCCCTGGTCGTATGGGTGGCAAGACTGTTACTATGCAACACTTACAAGTTGTTAAGGTTGATCTTGACAACAACGTATTACTCATCAAGGGTAATGTTCCTGGTGCAAACAAGTCTTACGTAACTATTAAGAACTCAGTTAAGGCTAATACTAAGAAGAGTCTTAGCAAACAACACAATAAATAATAAGAAAGGAGGAAGTAAATAATGACTAGCGTTAATTTGTATAAACAAGATGGTAGCCAAAACGGTACTGTTGAATTAAACGATGCAGTATTTGGTGTTGAACCAAATGAAAATGTTGTATTTGATGCAATTTTGCGTCAACGTGCTTCATTACGTCAAGGTACACATGCTGTAAAGAATCGTTCTGCAGTTAGCGGTGGTGGTAAGAAGCCATGGCGTCAAAAGGGTACTGGTCGTGCTCGTCAAGGTTCTATCCGTTCTCCACAATTCCGTGGTGGTGGTATTGTTTTTGGACCTACTCCACGTTCATATAAGTACAGCCTTCCTCGTAAGGTTCGTCAACTTGCAATCAAGTCTGCCCTTTCTCAAAAGGTTCTTGATAACAGCTTTGTAGTAGTTGATGCATTAAACTTTGATGCACCAAAGACAAAGGAATTCGCTGATGTTATGGGTAACTTAAACGTTGCTGAAAAGACATTAGTTGTTGTTACTGATGACGACAAGAATGCTGCTTTATCAGCACGTAACTTAGCTAATGCTACAGTTGTTACTCCAGCAGGTGTTAACATCTTGAACGTTGTTGATAACCAAAAGATTGTTATCACTAAGTCAGCTCTTTCTCAAGTAGAGGAGGTGCTCGCATAATGGAAGCACGCGAAATTATTTTACGTCCAGTTGTCACTGAAGCTTCAATGGCTGGCATGGACGACAAGCGTTACACATTCGATGTTGATTTACGAGCAACCAAGACGCAAGTTAAGAACGCCGTCGAAGAAATCTTCGGTGTTAAGGTTGTTAAGGTAAACATCATGAATGTTAAGGGTAAGAAGAAGCGTCAAGGTCGTTACGTTGGTTACACTAAGCGCCGTCGTAAGGCAATCGTTACGCTCTCTGCCGATTCTGATGAAATTAAGCTGTTCAACGACAACAGTGAAAACTAATCATTAAAAAAAGGAGGAAAACACAGTGGGAATTCGTAAGTACAAACCTACTACTAACGGTCGCCGGAACATGAACGGTTACGACTTCGCGGAAATCACGAAGAACACCCCTGAAAAGTCATTGCTGGCACCATTGAAGAGTACTGCTGGTCGTAACAGCTACGGTCACATTACTGTTCGTCACCGTGGTGGTGGTGTTAAGCGTCAATACCGGATCATTGACTTCAAGCGGATCAAGGATGATGTTCCTGCAACTGTTAAGGCCATCGAATACGACCCTAACCGGACTGCTAACATCGCATTGCTTGGTTACGCTGATGGTACCAAGTCATACATCATTGCTCCTAAGGGCTTGAAGGTTGGTATGACTGTTCAATCTGGTCCAGATGCTGATATCAAGGTTGGTAATGCTCTTCCATTGAAGAACATTCCAGTTGGTACTGTTATTCACAATATTGAATTAAAGCCAGGTAAGGGTGGCCAACTTGCTCGTTCAGCTGGTGCATCTGCTCAATTACTTGGTAAGGAAGAAAAGTACGTCTTAGTTCGTCTTTCATCTGGTGAAGTTCGGATGGTTCTTGCTACTTGCCGTGCTACTATCGGTACTGTTGGTAACGACGAACATGCCCTGTTAATCAAGGGTAAGGCTGGTCGTACTCGTTACGCAGGTCAACGTCCACACGTTCGTGGTTCTGTAATGAACCCTAACGATCACCCACATGGTGGTGGTGAAGGTAAG
>CAMFOZ010000067.1 GCA_945971245.1 uncultured Lactobacillus sp. | reverse complement strand
TTTATTCAATTTACAAGTAAGAACATACAAGTTCCAACTTTAAGGGTACACATCATTGTCATGGCCTTTAATCTAATGTCAAAGGGATGACTCCCCAGTCGAGAGTCATCCCTTTTATTGTACTATTTCAATACTAAGCAAATACCCGCCGGATACCTGCGATTACACTCCGCTGACCATTTTGAATTGGTTGAACCATGACACATGGTGGCCAACTCTCAATTACCTGGTTATTACCGAGGTAAATGGCAACGTGAATAATGATGTTGGTTCCTGGTTCATAATAGAACACGAGGTCACCGCGCTGCCGGTCATTCCAGGAAACGTTCATGAAGTGTGGGTCGTTGAACAGCTGCCGTGAGTTCCACTCGTTACCTGGGAAGCCATGGTAGATTGAGCTGCATGACGTTGGGTTAATCCCCGCAGCATACAGACTCTGCATTACCAGACCAGAGCAGTCAACCCCGTAGCCCGGCATTGATGAACAACCGGCTAACCATGGTTGACCCATGTACTTGTAAGCCTGGTTAATCATGGCTTCAATATGGGCGCTCCGTCCTTGACCAGGACCAACGGCTAATGGTGAAACATAGCTGTCAATGGCAGTCCACAGACTTGGTTGCAGACCCAATGCTTTCCAGGTATTGAAGTCAACCCACCCGGTTTGTGGTAAGCCATGGTTCCGTTGAACGTTCTTAACAAGGCTGGCATCGTAGTAGCTGTACTGGTTATGAATATTAGCCGTTCCCAGTTGCCGCTTAATCAACCAGGTCTTGATTCCTTCGTAACCAGGGCCGATGTTGTGCCCAACCGGACCAGTTGGTTGAATCTGGGAGTAGTTAATCTGGTACATCCAACCTGGGTTTTGGTAAACGTTCAAGTAACGATTACTAATCCAGTTATCGGACCGGTTGCCTTCACCACCATTGGCGTCACTTGAGTACCGACTGATGATTTGGAAGGCATGGCCCTGGATGTTACCAGGGATATTAAAGCTGGCACTAAAGCGAGCCTTATCCGCATTGATGATGTCGCCATGAACATTGGCAATATCTGGACTGGCGACCGTATCAACCCGTTGCCGTGCAACTTCCTTACCGGTCGTCAGGTCCCATAAGAGTAAGTAGTGGTATGGTTCCGTCATTGAGTAGTCATCCGCATGCCAACCGGAAACGTCGATCCGGGTGCCAGACTGACTAAAGTTATCCAGCCAAGCCTGGTTTTGGTTCAGGTTGAGTTGGTTACCGTACCAGTAATCACTGTAACTGGAACCATAGCTGTTTCCATCCGGAGAATTGCTGTAACGACTAACGACTACGAACTGATCACCAATCATGTCCGGGGTGAGCTTAAAGCTGGTGCTGAACCGGGCGTTACCAGCATTGGCAATCTGGCCTTCCGCTTTGGCAACATCCGGACTAGCAGTTAATTTAACCAGCTGGTGACCAACTTCATGGTTCTTGGTCTTATCGAACAAGATGATGAAGTGGGTTGGAGCAACCGTGGAAGCATCGTCAGCATGCCAACCAGAAACGATGATGTTATCGCCCGCAACCTTAAAGTTATCAAGGTAGCCGGCCTGCTTGTGGTTGATCTGCAGGTTCTTATTGGCAATCCAGTTCTGAGAGTAGTTACCTTCCCCATTAGCCGCATCACTGTAACGACTGATCAAGACAAAGTGATCACCCAGCATACCTGGTTCAACATTAAAGGTTGCATTGAACCGGGCGTTACCAGCATTGAGGGCCGTCCCCAAGCTGTTATTCTGCGCAATATCCGGACTAGCCTGGTCCTTGACCTCTTGACGGGCAGCTTCCTTATTCTTGGTCTGGTCAAATAGAATCAAGAAGTGGTGTGAGTGGTTAAGAGCCTGGTCATCAACGTGCCAACCAGATACATTGATCTTCGTACCGTTAACACTAAAGTTATCTAGGAAGGCCTGGTTCTGGTTCAAGTTGACCTTATTACCGTACCAGTAATCAATGTAGTGACCGTAGTTATTTTCGTCGGTCGAATCACTATACCGACTTACCAAGACGAATTGGTCCCCGACCATCTCTGGCGTAACCTTAAAGTTAGCGCTGAACCGCGCATTACCGGCATTGGCGATCTGGCCTTCAGCCTTGGCAACATCCGGACTGGCTTGATTCTTAACAATCTGGTGAGCGACTTCCCGATTCTTGGTCTGATCAAACAGGATCAAGAAGTGGGTTGGGTAAATAGCCGTTCCGTCAGCTGCGTGCCAACCGCTAACTTTAATCTGATCATTAGCACCATCAACCCGGAAGGTATCCAACCAAGCGGCTTGCTGATTACCAAGATGTAATGTGTTGGCATAATCGTAGTCGGAGTATTGCTGGTTAACTAATTCCGGAGTGCTGTAACGGCTGATCAGTCTGAAGGTGTGACCCAGCATGGATGGCTGAATCGTAAACTTAGCACTGAACCGAGCATCCTGGGCGTTGACAATCGTGTCATAGCCAGCCTGCGCAACGTCATTGCTGTGATCATTCGTCACGATCTGCCGACTGACTTCCCTACCCGTCGTCTGGTCTATCAAGATCAGGTAATGGGTTGGGTACTTAGCGGCCATATCATCCGCATGCCAGCCGGATACGGTAATGGTATTGCCAGTTACCTTAAACTGGTCCAGGTACCCCGCCTTTGTACTAATGGTTGGGTACCAGTAATCAGCACCATCAGCTGGGTTACCGTTTGCCTGGAAGGTGTAGCGGGAAACCAACTTCAGGGATGAGACATTGTTCAACTTATCAGCAGGCAGGGCAAAGCTAAAGCCACCATTAGTTGAAATTGGGGCCTTCGGATAAGCCTGCCCAGCGGCAGAACTTGGGACTACCGTTACCTTAGAACGGTAAATCTCTTGGTTGTTACTACCGTTCAGAGCAATGATAAAGTGGTTCATCCCCTGCCGGTACTGGTTAGTGGCGTGCCAACCATTGAAAACCACGTTCCCCTGATCAGCAGTTGTCTGACTCAATTGACCAGCGTTAACCGGAGTCCGGTAATCAACCTGTTGTTCATTGCTAGCAGCCGATGCTGATGTGGCCGCACTGTTAGCAGCTGGTTGTGCAGACGTGTTCGCTGCGTTACTTGTTACCTGTGCAGCTGGTGCTGATGAAGCGACCACCGTCGTTCCCGGCGTCGATGGCGTTATATCAGCGTGAGCCGTTTGTGCTCCCATGGCTGTCCCCGTAGCTACTGCAGCAACGGCGATTGCCATTACGCACCAGTTCTTACCAGCCTTAAAAAGCTTAAAATGTTTTTTGACTTCCATTTTCATCTACCTATTCTTTTCAATTAACAGTTTTCCACCGTCACCAATATTTAAGCACATTCTCCCAAAAGTTCAATTACCTTTTATAAAATGAAATATTACAGTTTTGCCGTTAACTTCACATCTGGGTACTTCTGCTTGAACCAGTTTTCAGCGAACTGGTTTTCAAACAGGAAGAGTGGCTGATCATGAATATCCTTGACCAGGATGTTCCGTGATGAAGACATCTTCTCATCCAACTGTTCTGGATCAATCCACCGGGCGGTCTTATGACCCATCGGTTCCATGATAACGTCAGAGTTGTACTCGTTCTTCATCCGGAACTTGAACACTTCAAACTGCAGCTGACCAACGGCCCCTAAGATGTAGTCGTTAGAGGTGTAACTCCGGTAGAGTTGAACTGCCCCTTCTTGGACCAGTTGGTTGATCCCTTTGTGGAAGGACTTCTGCTTCATGACGTTCTTGGCAGAAACCCGAACGAAGAGTTCCGGCGTGAACTGTGGCAGCTTTTCAAATTGAATGTTCTTCTTCCCGGTGTAGATAGAGTCACCGATCTGGAAGTTCCCAGTATCGTACAAACCGATGATGTCACCGGCCACCGCTGTCTCGACGTTCTCTCGGGTATCAGCCATGAACTCGGTCACATTAGATAACCGCAGTGGCTTCTGAGTCCGGGATAAGGTAACGTCCATCCCCCGGTCAAATTCACCGGAGCAGATCCGGACAAAGGCGATCCGGTCACGGTGCCGCGGATTCATGTTAGCTTGAATCTTGAAGACAAAGCCAGAGAATTCCTTATCCAGGGGCTTAACTACTTCGCCGTCTTCGGTCTTGTGGTCACCCGGTGCCGGAGCAAACTGCAGGTAGTTCTCCAGGAAGGTCTGAACCCCAAAGTTAGTCAGGGCCGAGCCAAAGAAGACCGGCGTCTGGTCACCACGGGCAATCTTATCCCGGTCAAGCTGGTTACCAGCTACTTCAATCAGTTCCATCCCGTCAAGAGCATCCTGCCATTCGCCGGAACCAGCCAGTGGGTTGTCGCCCTTAACCTTACCGTCATCATCCAATGGCAGGTACGGGTTATCCGGATCAGCTGGGTGGGTTAAGGCAACCCGGTGGTTAAAACGGTCATAGAGCCCCTTGAACTGGTGCCCAGAACCGATTGGCCAGTTCATCGGGTAGGTTTCGATTCCTAAGACATCCTCAACCTCATTCAACAGGTCAAGTGGTTCCCGGGCATCCCGGTCAAACTTGTTCATGAAGGTGAAGATCGGAATCCCCCGCATCTTACAGATCTGGAAGAGCTTCTTGGTCTGGGGCTCGATCCCCTTGGCGGAATCGATCACCATGACGGCGGAGTCCACCGCCATCAGAGTCCGGTAGGTATCTTCAGAGAAGTCCTCGTGCCCTGGAGTATCTAGGATGTTGATCCGCTTGCCCTGGAAGTCAAATTGCATAACTGAGGAAGTAACCGAGATCCCACGCTTCTTTTCAATCTCCATCCAGTCAGACTTAGCAAAGTTACCGGTCTTCCGGGCCTTAACTGTTCCGGCCTCTCGAACAACACCCCCGAAGAGCAGGAGCTGTTCGGTAATCGTCGTCTTACCAGCGTCAGGGTGAGAGATGATTGCAAAGGTCCGTCGCTTGTTTACTGCTTCAGCGAGTTCTTTAGTTGATTTCATCGACAAAATCCTTTCATATATAGTTTTCGCGAAATATCTCTACTATATTAATATAATTTTTTGTCAAAGTCTAACTTTCCAAAAAGTTACAGAAAGGTTAAACTATATATATTGCATTGAATTTGTATTGATAATTTTGCTATATTTGATAATGTTAGAATTTATTTGGTCGAGGTATTAATCTTTATGGATAATAATAATCGCCGCGAATCCCGTGAAGAATACCGGAAGCGGATGGAAGAGCGGATTCAGAAGCAGGTTAATGAAAACCGCCAACGTGAACAAGAAGAACAGGCTGAAGAGCCACCACGTTATCAACCAGACGATAACTACCAAGAGCCACAAGATGATGGTAACTTTGAGCCACCAGTTAAGCATCATTACAGGATGCCTAACTGGATGCGGACCCTTATTTGGTTATTGATTATCCTGGTTGCCCTGGGTGGCTTCTACGAATATCACAAGATTCATTCCGCTGCTACCGGGATGTTTGCCAATGGTGATGGGAAGATCAGTAAGAAGCTGCAAAGGGGTGATCCAGTCTCAGTCCTGGCAATGGGGACCGACGTTGGGGCCCTTAACCGGGGAAACAAGGGTGGTAACACCGACTCAATGGAGCTCTTCACCATTAACCCTAAGACCCAGACTATTACCATGACGAGTATTCCACGTGATATTCTGGTCCGTGTCAATACGAGTGATGGTCCGGATTACGTCAAGTTGAACGCCGCCTACTCAATTGGCGGTGCTAAGCAATCTGAGAAGCAGGTTGAAGAATTACTAGGCGTACCGATTGATTACTACGCTGTTATCAACATGGGTGTCCTGGAAAAGGTTGTTAACTCCGTCGGTGGCGTTGAGGTTGATAACCCATTCGCCTTCGACTATGAAGGTCACCACTTCAAGAAAGGAAAGCAACACCTGAACGGGACCAACGCCCTCAAGTACTCCCGGATGCGTTATGACGATCCAAACAACGACTATGGTCGGCAACGGCGTCAACAGCAAATCCTGCAAAACGTTATTCAGAAGTTCAAGACGTCCGGTTCCATTAGCGCTGCTAACAAGATCCTGGATGCCGTCGGGGATGGGGTCAAAACCGATATTCCGATTGATGACATTGCCACCCTTTACGGTAACTACCACGGTGCAATGAACCACGTTAAGACCTACCACTTCCAAGGTCAAAACGCGACAATCGAAGGTGTTTCCTTCCAGATTGCTAGTCCAAAGGAAATCAACCGGGTTTCTAAGTTAGTTCGTAAGCAATTGGGTCTGAAGCCTAAGACCGTTGTTAACCACGAAACTAAGATGTACAAGTCGCAGCCAAACTTCGATGGCTACACCAACACTGACTTCATCCTGCCTGGCGGGGCTTCCTACAACGACCCTGGCAGTGGTGATGGTAGTGATTACGTCACTTCCCACTCCAAGCGTGAAGCCTCTACTGATGAGGATAGTACTGAGCGAGAGTCATCAACGTACTCTTCACGTAGTAGTTATGGCACTAGTTCTTACCAAGAACCACGAATCTACCGGCAGTACACACCAGCCTATTAATATAAGAAAGACGATCCTTACATCATAGTTCGGATCGTCTTTTTGTATACTTTCATACTTAGGAAATACTGCTCAACATGCCAAGACTCTTAACTCCCCTACTTGGAGTGCGGTTTAAAACAGAAATGAGGCTAGGTAAGATCGATGAATCTTACTTAGCCTCATTAACTATTTAGGATCATTTTCCAGTCCCTATTTGTATTTAATTACACCTTATGCCGTTGGGTCAGCGAACTTCATCCATTGTTGACTATCAAGGTAGAAGATAGAACGGTCACGGTCATCACCCGTGTACTGCCAACCAGTCAGATGACCAAAGGCACCAGGGTTGACGTTCATGTTAGGAACATTCCAAGAATGCCAATTCATGGATGGGTACTTAGCAATCCACAATCCACAATCATTAGCACAGTTGGCAACCTGCCAGACAGCAGATTCCTGAACGTAAATGATTGGCCAAACATTAGTCCGCTCATGAACTCGGTTGACAAACTGCCGGGCCCAGTTAGGATTACCCCAGCTGCTGTTCTGGTAGCTTTCCCAGTCTAATACCAAAATACCAGTGTGAACATAGTTGCTGATGGAGTTAACAAAGAAGTCCGCTTCAGCTACTGGATCACCACCGCCAGCATAATGGTACAGTCCTAATAACTTACCATCCGACTTGGCTAAGGCGTACTGGTGATTGCACCGTGGGTTGACATAGGAGGTTCCCTGGGTAGCTTTGATGATTACCCCTTGAGCATGGGGATCATTGATAATTGCATCAGAACTCCCGGAGTAAACGTCAACGGTGTAAATTGGGTTAGGGTAGTAACGGTTGTTCTGCGAAGCCGTAGCAGAATTGGTATCCGGTACAGTTGGTACCAGCTTATTACCATTCTTGTCGTAGCTACCAGTCGTTTGATCACTGTAGTTACTATTACCATCAGCAGAACCAGTGAACCGCAGAATCAAACTGAGAACCCCGTTCAGGTTACTCCGATCAACGTTCAGGTCAGCGCTGAAGCCACTCATTGTACTGTTGTAAATGTTGCTGTGCGCGTTAGCAACATCTGGCCGACTCGTCAAGATAACCTGCGTCCGAGCAACTTCCTTGTTGTTTTCCAACAAGATAACGTAAGCATTGTTACGACCAATAGCGTAGTCACTAGTCATCCAACCGTTCACATGGAAACCGGTGTTGGTAGCAGTAAAGGAGTCAATGTAGTTAGCAGCTTGGTTCAGGACCTGACTGTTGGACCAGTAGTCCGTCTTAGCACCATCGTTACCGTTCCCCAAATTAGAGGTGGAGTAACGACTAACTACGGAATAGCTATGGCCAGGAACCAGGTTAATTCCACTGAAAGTGTAACTAAAACCGGATTGCCCAGCATTGGCGATTCCAGAATATGCATGGGCAACGTCAGGACGGGCAATGTTGTTGGTGAGCTTAACCGCACCGACCTGCTGATTTGTTGTTTGATCAAACAGGATCAGGTAGTGGTTATTTTCAATATTGGTCATGTTAGTAGCGTTCCAACCAGAAACGGTAATCTGGCCGGCCCGACTGATGTTGAAGCTGTCCAGAGAACCACGGTTGGTCAGATCACCCGTGACAAAGTTCTTTGGGGCAAACCAGTAATCAACATAGCTTCCTTCACCATTAGCCTGGTTACTGTAACGGTCAATGATCCGCAGACTGTGGCTCAGATCAACTCCAGCTAAAGAGAAGGTGGTGTTGAAACCAGAGTTTTGCGCATTGATAACCTGTTGGTAGGCATTGAGGACATCTGGCCGGTAAGTTGAATTTACCAGTTTCCGGCTGATTTCCCGGTTTGCAGTTTGGTCATACAGAATGATAACGTGGTTATTCCGGCCTAGTGCCTGGTTAGTAGCATGCCAGCCAGAAACCTGGAGCTGGTTATTATTAACACTGAAGTTATCCAATGAACCGTAGTTGCCCTTATCTAATTGAATTGGTTGCGACCAAGTACTGATGTTTTGACCTTCACCGTTAGCTTGATTACTGTAACGACTAACGATTGAAATTTGATCGTCAACACTACCAACCTTATTCCAGTTAATGTTTTGCATGGTGGTATTGTAACCAGACTGCTGAGCATCACTGACCTGTGGATATACCTTGGCAACATCCGGCCGGCTAACATTATTAGTTACTTGAGTCCGGCCTAGTTCCGTCTTGGTTGTATTGTCATAAGCAATGACGTAGCGGTAGTCCTTGTCCGCGGCCTGGTTGCTGGCTTGCCAGCCGGAAACCTGCAAGTTGTTGTTATTAACCTTAGCTGAATCTAGGTTACCGTAAACATTTTCGTCTACGGGAGTGGCTGAACTGGTTGTAGCACTAGAACTGGCGGCAGTATTAGAAGCAACTGTCTGAGCAGCGACTGGTTGTTGGGTAGTTGAAGTTGTCGTGTCCGCTTGGGCAACGCCACCGAGCATCAAACCTGCAGCTACAGCAACAGTAGCGATTGCGGCGCAGCACCATTGTTTACCACTCTTGTAGAGCTTAAAATGTTTTTTACATTCCATCTTTAACTAACTAGTCCTTCCTATTAATGATTTTTAACTTTTCTTTAAAACAATCTACCAATTAAGATAACATAAATTTTATGAATAATCTGTTAAATTTATATTTCATCTGTAAAGAACACCAAAAGGCACCGAAAAGCAGTAATGACTTTTCGATGCCTTTGATATTAATATTATTAATCAATCAGTTCCTTAAACTGGGCCAGGGCTTCCTGCCATGAAATAATCTTAAAGCCAGTCTCCTCGGCCTTGCTGAGACTCATGATTGAGTGCCGCGGCCGGTATGCCTTCTGCGGATAAGCTTCGGATGGCACTGGTGCCACTTCAACCTGCTCATCCTTCAAGATTTCACTGGCAAATTCATACCAGGAGCAGCTCCCCTCGTTGGAAAGTTGGTAAGTCCCAAAAGCAGCATCATGGTCTATCAGGTAGGTCATAAATTCTGCCAGGGTCCGCGTCCAGGTTGGCCGACCAAATTGGTCATCCACCACCGTCAACTTGTCATGATCCTTGGCCAGCCGCAACATCGTGTAGACAAAGTTCTTGCCGTACTTACCGAAGACCCAGGACGTCCGAATGATGTAATAGTCATCCAGGGTCTCTTTAACAGCTTGTTCTCCTGCTAACTTGGCCTTACCATACTCGTTCTTCGGGTTCGTCGGCGCATCAACCTGGTATTCACCCGGGTTGGTCCCGTCAAATACGTAGTCCGTACTGATGTAGACCAGTTTGGCACCGACCCGCTTGGCAGCTTCGGCCACATTACGGGTCCCATCTTCGTTCACCTGCCAGTTGGCCTGTTTGCCCTCATCTTCGGCATTGTCAACCGCCGTGTAGGCTGCACAGTGATAAACCACGGCCGGCTTTAGGGCGGCAAACTTGTCATCGACCGCCTGCTTATCAGTGATATCCAGACCCTTGGAATCAAAGGCGTCGTAAGCTACACCACGTTCATCCAATAGGTTCCGCAACTCACTACCCAGCTGGCCGTTGGCACCGGTGATTAAAATCTTTGTCATTATACTTCCCTCCAAAAAAGCCAGGCAACCATCAGCTGCCTGGTTAAATCATTTCAATTATTGACCGTTCTTAGCGTACTTAGCTTCGACGGCGGCCTTCTCGTCCTTCCACCAGTCTTCGTGTTGGGTGTACCAATCAATGGTGTGTTGAAGACC
>CAMFOZ010000066.1 GCA_945971245.1 uncultured Lactobacillus sp. | reverse complement strand
TAAAGTTATTGAAGTTGTATTTATCACTCAGCAATTCAAACGCGGCGTTAAACATTTTGGTTTGTTTTTTGATGTTCTGGTAACCATCTCGATTGTTTTCAAAGCCAACCACAATGATTGGCTCCTGGTCACCCCGGTTAATCCAGCCAGATGACTTAATCTTGCCGTTGTTTTCAACCTCGAGGCGTAGCAGGCTGTGTTTCTTATCCGTCTGCTTATTCAATATCTCAACCAGTTGGTTAAAGCGATTCATCGTTGCCGAACTCCCGGGAATCATGATTACTGGCGACATTTGGGAGTTACGCTGGGCAGCCAGACTCGCATTGGCATCCTTCATCCAAAAGTAGGTGGGGATCGCCAGAAGAACGATCAATGCCACCAAGGCCAGTAAAACCCGGCGGCTATGGCGAGTTACTTGTTTACTTATTTTACTCATCTCGTTTACCACCTAGTGTGACTGGAGCTAACTGGTCCTCAACCTGGAAGTTCAAACGGACAAAGGGAATGTACATCATAATGTCCAAGAATAAGAGCAGCATCGTGAAGACCAGGGTTCCCCAGTTCCCGTTGGTGGCTAAAAAGCCAATCAGTGGACCAGGTGTCCCCAGTAGGACCGGATATGGGGTCGCCGGAATCAAGCCCAGAGCCGTCACTCCCGCCGCAATAGCAATATTGACCAGCGGCAGAAACATAAATGGCAGTAAAAAGACCGGATTGAGAATCACCGGCAGCCCCACCAGCGAGCTGTAATCAAAGTTGAAAATCGTCGGTAGTGCCGACCAGCGGGCTACCCGGTGCAGGCTCGTATTGCCAGGGAACAATAAGATTGCTACGATCAATGCCAGGACCAACCCGTCCCCGCCAAAGTTAGCAAAAGAATTGTAAAGGGTGCTGCCAAGGTACTTATAGGGCACGTGCCAGGAACTACCATGGACCAGGGCATAATTGAGATTGGCCATGTAGGCGGTTGTGTTCAGCGGCATCTTATAGCTACTTGGTACCCCCAGGCCGAACCAGTCCATCGTTGCCAACGCTAGCGAGAGCAGAAGGACTGTCCACACGCTTCTTGGTTCCTGGCTAGCAGCGGCTAGGGTCGTGTAGGTATGGGAGTAGGCCCGATAAAAACTTCCTGAATTAATTGCTAACGACACCAGCATCGCCAACAAGGTGGTAATCAACAGTGGCCATAGCGAGGCAAAGGCCTGCCGGCGCACGTTTAGCCAGGTGACCGTCTTCACGGCCAGTTGATCGGGTCCCTTCCACCGGTAAAGCTGACCGACACCGTAGCCAATTAACAGGGCCAAAAGCAGGCTCTTCCCACCGAGCAGGGCCATATGGAAGTTAATCGGCACCTGCGGATTTTTTCCGTAGCGGTACGCCACCAGCAGGAGGGCAAAGACACCGGTAACGCCTGCCATCTGAGCATCCTTACGATAAAAACGGACTGTATTGTAGGCACAGACGAAACAGGTCAGGACTCCTAAAAGGTTAAAAAAGATCTGGGTAACACTGGTAAAGACAAACTGCAGGGTCCGTAGCCAAACCAAAGGTAGCCAAACATCAATTTCGAGGATGTTATAAAAGAAACCATTAGCATCCAGGAAGCTTTTGACTACTAACCGGGCCAACGAACCAATCAACGTCACCGGAAAAAGGACTACCAAGGTCTGCCGGACGGCCTGGATAAACGACCAGCGATTGAAACGAACAAGAAGATTAACGACTTTCGACTGCATTTAACCACCCATTTTAGAGAAATTCTTCCCACTGATTATACCGCCAAAACAGGCCGTTTAAACACAAAAAAGCGTCCCGCAATTGCAGGACGCTTTGGTAAGTAACCATGGTGATTACTTGAGACCGTACTTCTTGTTGAACTTGTCGACCGCACCATCGGCTTGGGTAAACTTTTGCTTACCAGTGTAGAATGGGTGTGAGTCTGAAGTAACTTCAACCCGGATCAGTGGGTATTCGTTGCCGTCTTCCCACTTGATCGTTTCCTTAGAAGTAGCAGTAGAACCAGAAATGAACTTGTAACCAGTAGATGAGTCTTCAAATACTACTGGATGGTAATCTGGATGAATTCCTTGTTTCATAATTTAATACGCTCCTTTTGCCATGAATCATTGCCTGAAACATAGATAATCAACCCTAACAGAATAACACGGATTGAACTTCTACGCAACAGCTTAGTCAATTTTTACGGATGAATCGTCCTCAATTGCAACGTTAGCGTGCAGCCGGTTCAGCTTCCAGACGATCCGGTCATAGCCCCGCAGGATGTTACCGGCGTTGTTGATCACGGTCGTGCCATCAGCCATCAAACCAGCAATGGTCAGGGCGGCCCCGGCACGGATTTCACCGGCCTCAACGTTGGCACCATGCAGGTGGTCAGTATGCTTGACGATGATCGTCCCGTCGTGGGCCTCGATATTCATGCCCATCTTCTGCAGTTCTGGGACGTGCTTAACCCGCTTTGGGTAGATCGTGTCCACAATCGTACTGTCCCCATCAGCCAAAGAGAGTAATGGCGTCAACGGCTGCTGAAGGTCGGTTGCAAAACCAGGGAATGGCAAGGTCTTAACGTGGATTCCCTTGAGGTGGCCGACCTTTGGAACATAGATCTTGTCACTATCGATCTGCAGGTCAACGCCCATTTCGATCATTTTACTGGTGAATGACTCCAGGTGCTCTGGAATCACGTTATGGATCATAATTCCGTCACCAAGGGCGGCTGCCAGTGACAGGTAGGTCCCCGTCTCAATCCGGTCAGCGATAATCGTGTGGGTGTTCATGGACTGCAGAGTATTAACCCCGGTAATCCGAATCGTACCGGTTCCGACACCCCGGACCTTGGCACCCATGTTGTTTAAGAAGGTAGCCAGGTCAATAATCTCCGGCTCACGGGCGGCGTTTTCAATGATAGTGGTTCCTTCAGCTCGTACGGCAGCCAGAATAGCGTTGATGGTGGCCCCCACAGATACCATATCCAGGAAGACCCGGGCACCATGAAGCCCATTCTTGGTAGCGTCAAGGTGGACGGTCCCGCCTTCTTCACTAACCTCAGCACCCATTGCCTTAAAAGCCTTCAAGTGCTGGTCAATTGGCCGTGGTCCGATGTTGTCACCACCAGGGAAAGTCAGGGTTGCCCGGTGAAAGCGACCCAGTAATGCACCCATGAAGTAGTAGGATGCCCGTAAACTCTTAATTGCCTTGCTTGGCAACTCGGCTTCCACAATTTGGGTTGGGTCAATGTCTAAGACCCCGTGACTGAACTTAGACTTAACGTTCATCGACTTTAAGATAATCATCAAATTGTGAACATCCAAGATATCCGGCACGGTATCAAATTGCACTGGTGTGTCGGCTAAGATTGCTGCTGGGATTAAGGCAACGGTACTATTCTTAGCACCGCCGATGGTGACTTCTCCCGAAAGTCGGTTTCCTCCTTGAATGATCATTCTTTTCATTTCTATGTTTCCTCGCTTAAAATACTTAATTGGTTTTTAGGTCTTTAATTTGAATTAGTAAGTGATTATTTTAGTTATAAAACAGTCATCTGTAATGATAATGAAATGTTCACTAAATTACAACCTTTTCTAAATAATCTTAAGAAAATTAAAAGCCCGGTCTAATCTAATCTTAGTTTAGGCCCATCCGCAACCGCTTTCGCTTAGAATCATTATAATTTCCTGGGGAATGATTAGGGGCTGTGGTCAGTCTAATGATTGACCACAGCCCCTAATTTGAGCCCGTAAAAGACAGCCAAATTATGCCTGATGATTTTCAACAGCCACCTTGATGAATGCCTTGAAGAGGCCTTCTGGGTGGTTTGGCCGTGACTTGAATTCTGGGTGGTACTGAGCAGCCACAAAGAACTTCTTGTCAGGCAGTTCAACCACTTCAACCAGGTTCCGGTCTGGGTTGACACCAGAGACAACTAGACCGTGGTCTTCCATTTCTTGACGATAAGCATTGTTGAATTCGTAACGGTGACGGTGACGTTCACTGATCATAGACTGATTGTCGTATGCCGCAGCGGCAACCGTCCCCGCCTTCAGCTTGCATGGGTAAGCCCCTAAGCGTTGCGTACCACCCATGTTCTCAACATCTTCCTGGTCAGCCATCAGGTCGATGATGTTGTGCTTAGTGTTTGGATCAAACTCGGTGGAGTTAGCATCCTTGTAGCCCAGCACGTCCCGCGCAAATTCGATGCAGGCCGTTTGCATCCCCAGGCAAATTCCCAGGTATGGAACGTCATTTTCACGGGCGTACTTAATGGCGGTGATCATTCCTTCAACACCCCGGTTACCGAAACCACCAGGAACCAGGATCCCGTCGTAGTCCTTCAGGGTATCAGCCACGTTGTCCTCGTTGATGTGTTCAGCGTTGAAGTGGTCGATCTTAACCTTGGCATCAACTGGGTAACCAGCGTGCCGCAGCGCCTCGTTAACGGAGATGTAGGCATCCTGGAGGTCAGTGTACTTACCAACCATGGCGATCTTGATCGTCTTTGTCAGGCCGTTTTCGATGTGGTCAACCATGTTAGTCCAGTCCCGCATATCAGCAACTGGAACGTCCAGGCCGAAGTGATCAACAACCAGTTGGTCCATCCCCTGCTTTTGCAAGTTCAACGGAATCTCGTAAAGGGTGTTAACATCCAATGATTCGATAACCGCCTTCGGATCAACGTCACAGAAGAGGGCAATCTTCTTGCGCATTTCATCCGTGATTGGCTTCTCGGTCCGAACTACCAGAATGTTTGGTTGGATTCCCAAGCCCCGCAGTTCACGAACACTGTGTTGGGTTGGCTTGGTCTTCATCTCACCAGCGGCCCGCAGGTAAGGAACCAAAGTCGTGTGGATGTATAAGACGTTGTCAGCACCGACTTCTTCCTTCATCTGCCGAATAGCTTCCATGAATGGTTGGGATTCGATGTCCCCAACGGTCCCACCGATTTCGGTAATAACGACTTCCGCGTCCTTACTCTCACCAGCCCGCTTGATCTTGTCCTTGATAGCGTTGGTGATGTGTGGAATCACCTGAACAGTCCGGCCCAGGTAGTCACCCCGCCGTTCCTTCTTCAATACTTCGGAGTAGATCTTCCCCGTGGTGACGTTAGAATACTTGTTCAGGTCATTGTCGATGAACCGCTCGTAGTGACCAAGGTCCAGGTCAGTTTCCGTCCCATCGTCAGTAACGAAGACTTCACCGTGTTGGTATGGGCTCATCGTCCCCGGGTCAACGTTAATGTATGGGTCAAACTTCTGAATGGCCACTTTTAAGCCCCGGTTTTTCAATAAACGGCCAAGGGATGCAGCAACAATCCCTTTTCCTAGTGATGAAACAACCCCACCGGTTACAAAAATGTATTTCGTCATTGCGTTTTCTACTCCTTAATTAAAATATTTGCGTGGGCTCAATAAATAAAAAGCTCCCTATTTCAGCTGAAACAGGGAGCTTTACTATTTACGAACGATTGGCCTGTAATACAGGCGCCCAAGAAAGATAATACAAGGTCCGCGATAAATAGTCAAGCGATCACCGCTAGATTTTATTCATCGTCTTCTTCGTCATCCAGTTCGGATAATTGACCTTCGATACCATCGTCAAGGTCATCATTGTCGTCACTGTAGTCATCGTTGTCGGCGTCGTAATCGTCGTCATCGTTGTTGTCATCGTCAGTGTCATCGAGATCCTCGTCTTCTGGATCATCGTTGTCGTAGTCGATCACATCGTCGTCATCATCGGAGTCTGCCAAGAAAGCGTTAACCTTACGGCGCTTCTTCTTTGGCCGGTCCTCGTCGTCTTCGTTTTCACCAACTGTGGCTTCATCGATCGATTCGTATGGGTACCATGCCCGCAGGCCCCAGGTATTGTCACCAAGGGAAATAAAACTGCCGTCAATGTTCAAATCAGTATAGAATTGGGCGAGCCGTTCACGAATTTCCTCATCACTCTTACCCAAGTATTGCTGAACCTCGTTGGTTAAGTCAACAAACGCCATTGCCTCACCGTGATCAGCCAAAATAGCGTGTGCTACTTCAATCATTGAAAGCTCTGATTTGTCTTGGCCGTCAAAAACCTTTAAATCCAAATTGGTGCACATCCCTTCAAAAAGTCTAAACTACATCTTACAATACTAGGCCGCAAAATGCAATTCAATTTGGTAACTTCCAATTTCCTGGCCGCCGCCCTGGAGTCGGTAATGCAAAGATAAGCGGCCCGCCGGGGTGACCGGGTCCAAGTCCTTATCCAATTGACTTGTAACCACTCGCAACTGCATTACCCCATATTCCGTCCGGTAGCGGGTGATTGTCGGCTGTTCCCGGTCAAAGACGAGCCAGGTCTCCGTGGTCCCCTGCCGGCGAATGTGGACCTCTTCATCGTCAAGGCGAAACTGCACCGGAGTGGCCTGGCCGTTTTGGTGTTCTAGGTAACGCAGGTAGTACTTATCGTTTAGGACGATGAATTCGCCGTCCTCTTCAAACTGGAACGTTTCCTGCTGGTCATCCTGCTCCATGGTCGTCTTCAGGCTGACCTTTACTGGTACCTTTTTCTTAATAACTATCCCTTCTTTCATGAATACTAATATTTACCTACCATGTTTAGTATAATAGACTGTACATAATATTAAAGAAAAGAAGTTAGCTTATGCAAAATTTTACCCAACAACACGTTGAATACTTCGATCAGCCACTACTGCCAGCCAATAACCTGACTTCGTTTGCCTACACCAATGCCCTTCTGCGGTCAAGCGAACAGTTCACGGCCCCCCTGCTCCACTTCTGGACCCTCCAGGATTCCGTTATTCTTGGGCTCAAGGACCAGCGACTTCCTCACCTTAAGGACGCCCTCACCTTTCTCCATGATCGTCAGCAACACTACTTCATGCGGAACTCCGGCGGACTGGCCGTTGTCAGCGACAGCGGGGTCCTCAACTTCTCCCTCTTCTTCCCCTGGCATCTGGAAGACCGGCAGTTGACCATTGATGAGGCCTACCAGCGGATGGAAGAGGTCGTCTCCAAGGCCTTTCCAGAACTGACAATCGAGACCGGCGAGATCACCCACTCCTACTGCCCCGGTAGCTTTGACCTGAGTGTCAATAAGCAAAAGATCGGGGGAATCTCACAACGCCGTAACGCTGCCGGGGTCGTCGTCATGCTCTACCTGAGTGTCTGTGATGATCAAATGGCGCGCGGTGAACTCATCCGCGATTTCTACACCCGGGGGCTCCAGGATGTCGACAATAAGTGGCACTTCCCTGACATCTGGCCGACCGCAATGACGACGTTGGCCGACCTGCTGCACCAGCCACTCACCGTTGAGCAGACTAAGCAACGGCTCTTAAATGTCTTCCCGGACCACGGGCAGGATGATTTCCACCAACTTACCTGGTCCGGCTCATTCATCAAGCTGGCCAATGATGAGTTGACGGCCATGAAGCGACTGCAGGAACGACTGGATAAGGAGTGATCCACGTGGAACAATTTGAACGCTTCAACGAAGAGAAGCTTCCCAGAGAGAAGGTCTTCCGGGACCCCATCCACGGGCAGATCATCGTTGACAACCAGATCATTATGGACCTCATCAACACGCCGGAGTTCCAGCGTCTGCGCCGGGTCAAGCAGCTAGGAACCTCCTCGTTCACCTTCCACGGTGCCGAGCACTCCCGCTTTGGTCATTGCCTTGGGGTCTACGAGATTACCCGGCAGATGTGCAATAATTTCCAGCGCAACTACCCGAGCAAACACCCCGGTGACGGTCTCTGGGATGACCACCAACGGCCCGTGGCCCTCTGTGCAGCCCTGTTGCACGACCTTGGTCATGGTCCCTATTCACACACCTTTGAGCACATCTTCCATACCAACCATGAGCAGATTACCCGGCAGCTGATTACCAGTCCCGAGACCAACATCAACAAGATTCTCCGCCGGGTCTCCCCTGACTTTCCCCACCAGGTAGCCAGCGTGATTGACCACACCTACCCGAACCAGCAGGTTGTCCAGATGATCTCCAGCCAGGTCGACGCCGACCGGATGGACTACCTCCAGCGTGACTCCTATTACACGGGAACCAACTACGGTAAGTTTGACCTCGACCGGGTCCTGCACGTCATGCGGCCGGTCAAGAATGGAATTGCCTTTGAGATCTCAGGGATGCATGCCGTCGAAGACTATATCATCAGCCGTTTGCAGATGTATCTCCAGGTTTACTTCCACCCCGTTTCCCGGGCAATGGAAGTCATTCTTGACCACCTGCTGATGCGGGCCAAGCACATCTATGAACACCCCAACGAGTTCGAGCCCAGCTTCACCCCATACATGCTGATGCCGTTTTTCAATAAGCACTTCACCCTCGATGACTACCTGGCACTCGACGACGGGGTCTTGACCACCTACTTCAACCACTGGACTCACTCCAGCGATGATATCTTAAACGACCTCGCTAATCGCTTTCTCAACCGGCGGCCGTTCAAGTCGGCCATCTATGACCAGCAGACAGCCGACCTGTTGCCCACCCTGCGTAACCTGATCAGGACCGCTGGCTTTGACGAACGGTACTATACAGCCGTTAACGATAGTTTCAAGCTCCCTTACGACACCTATAACCCGAAGGCCTCTAAACCGCAGACCCAGATTGAGCTGGTCCAACCCAACGGTGAGTTCATCGAGCTATCCCAGGTCAGCACCCTCGTTGCCAGCGTCTCGGGGCGAGAAGCCGGCGACCAGCGCTTCTTCTTCCCTAAGGAGATGCTCCAGAGTCAGCAAAACATTGAGGTCTTTGAACCCATCTATGAGAAGTTCCAAAGCTACATTCAAAATAACCACATCATCAACCCCAAGGAGGAACAATAAACAATGGCAATCAAATTAGTTGCAATCGATATCGACGGCACCCTGATCAATGACCAACGCCAAATTACCCCGAAGACGGTGGCCGCCCTCAAGAAGGCCACGGCGGCGGGCGTCAAGGTCGTCCTCTGTACTGGACGACCGATGACCGGGGTCACGGCCTACCTCAAGGAACTGGGCATCGCCGATCAAGACGACGAGTACGTGGTCAGCTTCAACGGTGGTTTGGCCCAATCAACCAGTGGCAATGTCATCGTCAACCACAGTATCTCCTTTGATGACTACGCCGACTGGGAAAATTTCTGCCTCAAGCAGGGGGTCCATTCCCAGATTGAAACCCGTGACTACATCTACACCACCAACCAGGACCTCAGTAAGTACACCATTTACGAGTCTGGGCTGGTCGATATGCCAGTCCGCTACCGCTCGATGGATGAGATGGCCCGGGAACGCGACCAGTACATCGTCGCTAAGGCCATGATGGTGGATGAGAAGGACAAGATCGACACGGCATTGGCCCACCTCCCACAGGGTCTGCGCGACCGTTTCTCAATCGTCCGCAGTGAGGACTTCTACCTGGAATTCATGCATCCAAGTGCCAGCAAGGGGCAGACGTTGAAGACCCTTAGCGAGCAGCTAGGCATCAAACAGGATGAGGTCATGGCCCTCGGCAATGCTCAAAATGACAACTCAATGATTGAGTTTGCCGGGATTGGCGTGGCCATGGGTAACTCGATCCCTGAAACCCTGAAAATCGCTGACGTCACCGTAGCAGATAACAATCACGACGGGGTCGCCGAGGCGGTTGATAAGTACGTCTTTAATGTAAAATAATCACATTGTTAAGAACAACAAAATCGGCAACCACAGAAATCAATATCCGTGGTTGCCGATTATTATTTTAGAGTCATTCAAATCGCTGGGGGACGGTCGGGTATTCCCGCATCAAGTATGGTAGGTCATGGCTAACCACTGCTCCTGAGTGCAGGTCATGAAAATCATAACGAAGGTTAGCAAGATCGATGACCGCCTGGTAGTGAGTATAGTTATGGGCATGGGCCGGTGAATTGGGAACCGTCACGCTCTGCAGGAAGGTCCGCAGTGCTGCTACGTTTCGTGGTGTCTTTTCCCACCGATAGATGGCCGCCTTAATAAACCGCTGCACTGAATTACCACCCGTGGGGAATGGCTTGCTCGTATTTGCGGCCGCAGCCATTAACTGGCTAACGCTTGCGGTGGTAGGCTGACCAAGGTAAGCCGCTAATTTCTCCAGCTGCTCATCCAGGGATGGGGTATTAGTGAAGACGGCTAGCGGATTAGCCCGGACGCGGAGATGATCACCCAGCGGCTCAATCACGTAGGTTCCAGTCTTATCCATCACTAACCAGTGAAATGGGTA
>CAMFOZ010000065.1 GCA_945971245.1 uncultured Lactobacillus sp. | reverse complement strand
TTTGTTTTTGATGTTAGTTGATATTGCAAAACTGCTTTGTGTTATATGATTAGGACCGGCTGTGATATAATCAATTGAAGATTATTAACTACTAAAAGGAGCAATACTTAATTGGTAGAAAAGAACGACGAAATTGAACAAACATTTCAGATTGACAGTCCTGAGATCGAAGTTGGGATTCTCGGTCCCCAGGATAAGTTTGTCAGTCTGGTCGAACAGGGGATGGATGTGACCATCAACCCGTTTGGCGACAACCTGAAGGTGAAAGGGAAAGAGGAAGACGTCAAGATGACGGTGGATGTCTTCCATGCTCTGATTGACCTGTTAAATCAGGGAATCCGGATTCACAGTACTGATATCGTCAGCGCCATGAAGATGGCACACCGAGGAACGCTCGAGTACTTTGCTGACCTGTACAGTGAGACCATCATTAAGGACCGGCGTGGTCGGACTATCCGGGTGAAGAACTTCGGCCAGCGTCAGTATGTCAATGCCATGAAGCATAACGATATCACCTTTGGGATCGGTCCTGCAGGTACTGGGAAGACCTACCTAGCCGTTGCTATGGCGGTCGCCGCTCTTAAACGGGGGGAAGTTGAACGAATCATTATTACCCGGCCCGCCGTGGAAGCCGGCGAGAGCCTAGGCTTCTTGCCTGGTGACCTCCAGGAGAAGGTTGATCCCTACCTGCGGCCAATTTATGATGCGTTAAATGATATCTTCGGTACTGACCATACCCAACGGCTGATGGAACGTGGCGTGATTGAGATCGCGCCGCTGGCCTACATGCGTGGGCGGACGCTGGATGGGGCCTTCATTATCTTGGATGAGGCTCAGAACACCACCAATGCTCAGATGAAGATGTTCTTGACCCGGTTCGGCTTCGGCTCCAAGATGGTCGTCAACGGGGATATCTCGCAAATTGACTTGAAACACGGTGTTCGTAGTGGACTGGTCAGTGCGCAGCGGATCCTGCAAAACGTGCGGTCAATCAAGTTTGTGACCTTCAGTGCGGAAGACGTGGTTCGGCACCCGGTTGTTGCTCGGATCATTGACGCCTATGAGGAAGCAACAACGAAGAAGGCAGAAAAAGCAAAGGAGCAAAAAGATGGATCTGACAATTTACGATCAGACAAGTAATGGCATCAGCCAAGAGCAGCACGAGCTCATCGAGAAGATTCTCCAGTTTGCCGCTAAGAAGCTCAACTTAGCAGATAACACGGAGATGTCGGTGACCCTGATGAACAATCCGGCAATTAAGAAGATTAATGCTCAGTATCGGGGCGTTGACCGGGCTACCGACGTCCTTAGCTTCGCGGCCGAGGAGAGTGGCGACGAATCGCCGATCATCATGGATCCGGAACTAGCCGCTGAGCTACCCACTAACTTAGGGGACCTGTTTATTTCGGTGGACAAGGTCGCCGAGCAGGCTAAGTTCCTTGGTCATTCACCAGAACGTGAACTGGGCTTTTTAGCAGTTCATGGTTTCTTGCACCTGAATGGTTATGACCATGAACAACCGGATGACGAGAAGAAGATGTTTGCACTGCAACGGGAGATTCTCGATGACTATGGGCTCACACGATAATCACCAGGTGACCAAGAACCACCACCTTTTTCAAGCGATGGGTCATGCCTTCGACGGGATTGTGGCGATGCTCAGAGAGGAACGTAACATGCGTTTCCATGTTCTGGCAGCGATGCTAGCGGTCATTGTTGGTTGGTACCTGCGCATCAGTACTGCCGACTGGCTATGGATCCTGTTAGTGATTTTCTTGGTCTTTGCTGCCGAGTTCTTGAATACGGTCACGGAGGCGGTCACTGACCTCTTGTCGAACCACCACTATGACATCAACGTCAAAAAGGCGAAGGATGTTGCTGCCGGGGGGGTTCTCCTGGCGGCCTTGTTTGCGGTGGCGGTGGGATTGATCATCTTTGTGCCGCGGTTTTATGCATTAATTAGATAGGGAGTAAAATAAATGGATAATCCAAACTATAAGTCCGGCTTTGTCGCCTTGATTGGCCGGCCAAACGTCGGCAAATCGACATTGTTAAACTACATTGTGGGGCAGAAGGTGGCCATCATGAGTAATGTGGCTCAGACCACCCGGAACAAGATTCAGGGGATTTATACCAGCCCGGAAGCCCAAATTATCTTCATTGATACGCCGGGGGTTCACAAGCCCGCTACTAAGCTAGGGGACTTCATGGAACGGTCAACGATGTCCGCTTTGGATGAGGTTGATGCGGTTCTCTTCGTTGTCAGTGCAACGGATAAGCGGGGACCTGGTGATGACTTCATCATCAACCGGCTCAAACAGGTTAAGCAGCCAATCTACCTGGTCGTCAATAAGATTGACCAGGTAAGCCCCAACGACTTGCCAGACATTGTAGCCCAATACCAGGATGCCTTACCGTTTAAGTCCGTGGTACCAGTATCTGCACTACAAGGGAACAACGTTAATAACCTATTAAACGAGATCATTGCTGGCCTTCCCCACGGTCCACAGTACTACCCGGAAGATCAAATCAGTGACCATCCAGAACGGTTTGTGATTGCGGAGATGATCCGGGAGAAGATCTTTATGCTGACCCGGGATGAGGTTCCACACTCAGTAGCGGTTGACGTTACTTCGGTCAAGCGCGAAGACGAGGAACACGTCCACATTTCAGCTAACATCATTGTGGAGCGCCCTGGCCAAAAGGGGATTATTATCGGTAAGAAGGGGCAGATGCTCAAGAAGATTGGGACAATGGCCCGGCAGGACATCGAACGCCTGCTTGGTGATCGGGTCTTCCTTCAACTGTGGGTCAAGGTTGTTCCTGGTTGGCGTGATAAGTCAGCCATGCTTAAGGACTACGGCTACCGGAATAAGGATTATTAGAATAAGGAGGGGTAACCGTGGCTCGGGAAGTAACCGACTTTAATGGAATCATTATTTATCGGCAGGACTACCGAGAGCGGGACCTTCTCGTTAAGATGCTGACCGACAAGATCGGCCCGGCGATGTTCTTTGTCAAGGGAGCCAAGAAACGCGGCTTTCGACTGGCGGCAGATATCCTGCCATTTACTCACGGCAGCTACATCGGCTCGCTAGCGGATGATGGCCTGAGCTTTATCAATGTGGCCAGCGAGACCCACCAGTACCGTAATATCGTTGCTGATATCAGTAAAAATGCTTACGCCACCTACATTCTTTCCCTAGTGGACCATGCCTTTCCAGACGGCCGCAATATCGGCGGTTGGTTTGGTCAGGTCGCCGCGGCCCTAGAACGGATTGACCAAGGGGTCGATGAACAGGTGGTGGCTAACATTATTGAGATCCAATTATTAACGATGTTTGGGGTGGCCCCCAACTGGGACCAGTGCGTGGTTTGTGGTCAGGGTCAAGGCCTGCTCGACTTCTCAGAAGAATCCGGGGGGATGCTGTGCAGTCGGCACTGGTACCTGGATCCGCACCGAATGCACCTTGATCGGCGAACGGTTTACTTCCTGCAGCGCCTGGCCCATGCCAATCTGCAGAAGATCCGCAAGATTAGTATTAATCCCGTCACCAAGCGGCGTATCCAGGCTGTCATCGATACCATCTATGATGACCAGGTCGGTCTGCGGCTTAAAAGCAAACATTTTATCGATGAGATGCACCGTTGGGAACAAAAGATGGGAAATTTATCATCAAAAGATTGACTTTCAAAAGGACTTTATCTATTATTAGGTACGTATTTAAGAAACACCTCAATTGAATACGATCAGCCATGACGGAGAATAATGATGGTCAGTGCCAATACAGCGAATGGGGGAGAGTGAAAGCCCCAGACTGGTCAGCCACCACGGGCCCTCTATCAGCTGGATAAACTAAGCTGTTTTGCAGAAATGCAAAAAAGCAGGGTGGAACCGCGAATTAATCTCGTCCCTGCAGTTACTATTTAATGGTAGCTGAAGGGGCCTTTTTATTTAGAGAAGGGAAGAATAACGATGACAACGAAAAAGCTAAGTGTCCAAGATATTATCTTTACGCTTGAACAATACTGGGCTAAACAGGGCTGCATGCTGATGCAGGCCTATGATACTGAAAAGGGTGCCGGGACCATGAGCCCTTACACCTTCCTGCGGGCGATTGGACCAGAACCATGGAACGCCGCCTATGTTGAACCTTCACGGCGGCCAGCAGATGGTCGGTACGGTGAGAACCCTAACCGGTTGTACCAACACCACCAGTTCCAAGTGATCATGAAGCCATCACCAGACAACATTCAGGACCTCTACCTGGGCAGTCTGCGGGAGCTCGGGATTGAACCCCTGGAACACGATATTCGTTTTGTTGAGGATAACTGGGAGAACCCTTCAATGGGTTGTGCCGGTGTTGGTTGGGAAATCTGGCTTGACGGGATGGAAGTTACCCAATTTACCTACTTCCAAGTTGTTGGTGAATTACCAATGAACCCCGTGGCCTCAGAAGTTACCTATGGTCTGGAACGGCTGGCTGAATACATCCAGAACGTTGATTCCGTCTACGACCTTGAATGGGCCGACGGGGTCCTCTACGGTGATATCTTTAAGGAACCGGAATACGAGCACTCCAAGTACGCCTTTGAAGAAAGTAATCAAGAAATGCTTCTCCAGGCCTTCAATGACTACGAGACTGAAGCCAAGCGCCTGATCAAGCTCGGCCTGGTTCACCCGGCCTACGATTATGTCCTGAAGTGCAGTCATACCTTCAACCTGCTTGATGCGCGCGGGGCAGTTTCCGTTACTGAACGGGCTGGTTACCTGCACCGGATCCGGATCATGGCCAAGTCAATCGCCAAGGCCTTCGTTGAAGAACGGCGCAAGCGGGGCTTCCCGTTGATTCATGACGAAAAGTTGCGGCAAAAGACCCTTGATGAATATACCAAGAAGGCTGAGAAGGAAAAGGAACGGGCAGCAAAGAAGGCTGCCAAGAAGGCTAAGAAAGCACAGAAGGGGGACAAGTAACATGGCTAATTCATACTTATTAGAAGTCGGCGTTGAAGAAATGCCGGCCCACGTGGTAACGCCAAGTATCAAGCAGTTGCATAAACGGGTGGCCGACTACCTGAAGGAGGAGCGGATCGCCTTTGATAGCATCAAGGAATATGCAACGCCACGGCGGATGGCTTTGCTGATTGATGGTTTGGCTGATAAGCAGCCTGACATTGATGAATCCGTTAAGGGCCCGGCCAAAAAGATCGCTCAGGATGCTGATGGTAACTGGACTAAGGCGGCTATCGGTTTTACCCGTGGTCAGGGGGCCACGGTTGATGACATCGAATTCAAGGATGTTAAGGGTGTTGAATACGTCTTCGTCGAGAAGCACATTGCTGGTAAGCCGGTTGCTGAAGTGCTGAAGGGTCTTCCAGATGTTATCACGTCAATGACTTTCCCAACTCTGATGAAGTGGGGCTACAACAACCTCCAATTCATTCGGCCAATTCGTTGGCTGGTCTCCCTGCTCAATGACCAGGTCGTTCCGTTCAAGATCCTGGACGTTGAAGCTGGCCGGACAACCCGTGGTCACCGCTTCCTGGGCCACGACATCGAATTGAGTCAGGCTACCGACTACGAAGATGCTCTTCACGATCAATTTGTGATTGCTGACCAGGCCAAGCGTAAGCAGGTTATCACGGACCAGATCGACGCTATTGTTAAGAAGAACGATTGGGTAATCGATAAGGATGCTGACTTGCTGGAAGAGGTCAACAACCTGGTGGAATGGCCAACTGCCTTTGCCGGCTCCTTTGATCCAAAGTACCTGGTTCTGCCGGATGAAGTCTTAATCACTTCAATGAAGGATAACCAACGCTTCTTCTACCTTCGTGATCACGAGGGTAAACTCCTGCCACACTTCATTGCGGTCCGGAACGGAAACAGCGAATACCTGGACAACGTGATCAAGGGGAACGAGCGGGTGTTGGTTCCACGGCTGGAAGATGCCAAGTTCTTCTTTGAAGAAGACCAAAAGATCAGTATCGACCAGTACGTTGAACGGCTCAAGCGGGTTAGCTTCCATGATAAGATCAGCTCAATGTACAACAAGATGCAACGGGTGGCTGTCATTGCCCGCCTGATTGGTGAACGGCTTGGCTTAACTGATTCTGAACTGGCGGACCTCGACCGGGCGGCCCACATCTACAAGTTTGACCTGACCACCCAGATGGTCGGTGAATTTGCCGAACTTCAGGGGATCATGGGTGAAATTTACGCCAAGATCTTCGGTGAGAAGGATGACGTTGCCGTGGCCATTCGTGAACACTACATGCCAATTTCTGCCGAAGGGGAGTTGCCACAGACTAAGATCGGGGCCATCTTGGCAATTGCTGATAAGCTCGACAGCATCATGAGCTTCTTTGCCGTGGGCATGATTCCATCCGGCTCCAACGACCCATACGCATTGCGGCGGCAGGCCTTCGGGATTGTCCGGATTATCAACGACCGGAACTGGCACTTGCCACTGATGGGGATGCAGGCAGCCGTTATTGAAGCCTTCGACAAGGCCGGCTTGAAGCCAGACTTTGACTTAACTGCTAACCAAGACCAAGTTCGGGCGTTCTTCCTCGACCGGATCAAGCAATTGTTTGCCGGTGAGAAGCTGCGTCACGATATTGTCGATGCCGTTACTGATACCCATGGGGTTGACATCGCCAATGTGATTGAAGCCGCACAAGCGATTGACAGTCACAAGGATGATGCTGACTTCAAGGGTGCTGTTGAGGCCCTGACCCGGGTTCTGCGGATTGCTAAGAAGGGGAAGTTTGGTGCTGAGATGCCAACTGTTAACCCTGACCTGTTTGTTAACCCGTCCGAGCAACAACTTTACGATGCCGTCGAAGATGTTAAGAACCAATTCGCTGACCGGACGGTTGCCGAAAACTTCACGGCCCTGCGTAGTCTAGCACCAGTGATCAGTACTTACTTTGATGAGAACATGATCATGGATAAGGATGAGGCAATTCGTCAGAACCGGTTGGCTCAGCTGACCATTTTGGCACGCCTGGCAGCGATTGTCGGTAACCTGAACGAATTGATCGTCAAGTAATAAAGGCTTTTGTTTGAAATGCTCGCAACTTGTGGTATCATATATATTAAGTGAATTATGGTTAAATGATTGATTGGAGGGTCGCATTCCGTTGGGTTGCGGCCTTTCGTTACTGTTCGCGAACCTATCAAGTGGGGTGATTCAATGGCCAGAATACCACGTGAGATAATCGATCAAGTTCGTAATTCAGTTGATATTAGTGATGTCATCGGACAATACGTCCAACTTAAGCGAGCCGGGAAAAACTTCACCGGCCTGTGCCCCTTTCATGAGGAGCAGACCCCGTCCTTCTCCGTTAACGCGGAGAAACAGTTCTACCATTGCTTCGGTTGTGGACGGAGCGGGAATGTCTTTCAGTTTCTGATGGACTACAAGCACATTGGCTTTGTGGAGGCCGTTCAAGAGGTTGCCAAACTGGGCGGAACAAAGCTGCCGACCACCTACACAAGCAGCGAATCGGCACCAGTCAGCAATCCTGCTAACCGTGAACAGGATCAGTTGTTGGACCTGCATGAGAAAGCGGCCCAGCTTTACCACCATATTCTGCTCAACACGCCGGCTGGAGAGCCAGCACGACGTTATCTGCAAAAGCGGGGGATGTCGCGGGAACTAATTGAAAAATTTACTATCGGTTTTGCACCCGTCCAGCGAATCCTGACACCATACTGCAATCAGCAGGGACTTGACTACCAGTTGATGCGCAAATCAGGACTCTTCACCGAGGACCGGGATGGTAAACTGCAGGATCGGTTTATTGAGCGAGTAATGTTCCCAATTCGTAATGGACAAGGAAAAATCATTGCCTTCTCAGGCCGGCTACTGAGTACGGAGCGGGCCGACCTACCAAAGTACCTCAACAGTCCGGAAACGCCGATCTTCAACAAACGGCGGACGCTCTTTAATCTGGACCTGGCAAAGAAGGCTGCCCGGACGGACGGACGCCTTTACCTTTTTGAAGGATTCATGGATGTGATCTCAGCCTTTGGTGCCGGAGTAGAGAACGGCATTGCCTCAATGGGGACGTCCTTTACTGAGGAGCAGGTTCAGATTATCAACCGGACCACCAAGCAGCTTGATATCTGCTATGACGGTGATTCCGCCGGGCAGAACGCCATTGACCGGGCAATCGGTCTGGTAAACGACCATCAGAATGGGCAGCTGGCGATCCGGGTGGTTCAGTTGCCAGCAGGGGTAGACCCCGATGAGTACGTCCAGCAAAATGGTGCTGATAAGTTTCGTGCCTACGTGCATGACCGTGAAGAAACTACCACGGATTTCTATCTGCACTTTTTGCATAACGGTCGTAATCTGGATAACCAGCAGGAACTGATGGCCTATCTGGATGCGGTTCTTAAGGAAATCGCCGTATTGGATGCACCGCTGGAACAGGATATGTACCTGAGTAAGCTGGCGGATGAGTTTAAGTTAGACAAGACGGCCCTCCAAGGGCAACTTCGCCAGCTACGGCAGGAGCAACATCTCCAACCCACGGCACCGGCGCAGGTATACCAGGAACAGGCCGCTGCTAACTATGCACCGCCGGTCGAGCCGGCAAAGGTCAAAATTAGCCGGACCGAATTAGCTGAGCAGATTCTGCTGCGGTACATGCTGCATGATCCGAATGTCTGGAGTCATGTGCGGGCGCGTGATAACTTCCATTTTGTCCATGAAAAATACGAGTCCCTGTACATGGTGGCCAGCAGTTACTTCTCAGAGTACGGTGATTATACGACGGCAAGGTTCCTTGATTACCTGGTAGACTATCCAGATCTGCGGGCAACGCTCAGTCAGGTTGAACAGCTGACGGTGAACCCAGACGTTGATATGCAGGTGATTGACGACTGCCTGCATATTCTGACCCAACAGTCCCCGCTGCAGGATCAGATTAAGAAGGTCCGGGCCCAGCTTAAGGAGGCCAGTACGCTAAATAACACCGAACTTGCTACTCAATTGACAATCGACTTGATAAAGTTATTAAAGAAACAACAACAGTATAAAGCGGAGGAGACTAAATAGTATGGCAAAGAGTAAGAAGAAAGACCTTGTTATCTCAAACAGCGACAATTTTGACCAACATGAATATGACACTGCTGTTGGTAAACTGATTCGCCACTACAAGAAGCAAAAGGAGGTCAAGTACGACGACTTGACCGAACAGATCGCCAAGCCTTTTGAACTGAACGCCAATGGGATTGACAACCTCCTGCAAAACGTCGAGGACGCTGGTATTAGTGTTGTTGATGGTAATGGTGACCCAGACCCACGGGCACTGAAGGCCACGGAAAAGCTGTCCCAGAGTGCGATGAAGGATACTTCAGCACCAACCGGGGTAAAGATCAATGACCCTGTGCGGATGTACTTGAAGGAAATCGGTCGGGTTAACCTGCTGACTGCTGACGAAGAAGTTCAGCTGGCCTTGCGGATTGAACAGGGGGATGAAGAAGCCAAGCAGGAGTTGGCAGAAGCGAACCTGCGGCTGGTTGTTTCAATTGCCAAGCGCTACGTTGGCCGTGGGATGCAGTTCCTCGACCTGATTCAGGAAGGTAACATGGGGCTGATGAAGGCGGTCGAAAAGTTCGATTACCGGCGGGGCTTTAAGTTCTCCACCTACGCTACTTGGTGGATTCGGCAGGCCATCACGCGGGCAATCGCTGACCAGGCCCGGACGATTCGGATTCCAGTACACATGGTTGAAACAATCAATAAGTTAATCCGGATCCAACGGCAACTGCTCCAGGACCTTGGTCGGGAGCCATTGCCTGAGGAAATCGGGGCAGAAATGGATATGCCAACCGAGAAGGTCCGCAATATCTTAAAGATTGCTCAGGAACCAGTTTCCCTGGAAACCCCAATTGGTGAAGAGGATGACTCCCACCTTGGTGACTTTATTGAGGACCAAGATGCCACTAGTCCGGCTGATCACGCGGCCTACGAAATGATGAAGAAGCAACTGGAGAACGTCCTGGATACCCTGACGGACCGGGAAGAAAACGTTCTGCGGTTGCGGTTTGGCCTTGATGATGGCCGGACCCGGACCCTGGAAGAAGTCGGGAAGGTCTTCGGGGTTACTCGTGAACGGATTCGTCAAATCGAAGCTAAGGCCTTGCGGAAGCTTCGTCACCCATCACGTTCTAAGCAATTGAAGGATTTCTTGGAATAAAACAGTTCCTATTAATTAAGTACGGTAAAAAAGCGATTTACAATCTGCTGGTTGTAAATCGCCTTTTTGTATTAATTTTCTC
>CAMFOZ010000064.1 GCA_945971245.1 uncultured Lactobacillus sp. | reverse complement strand
CACTCGGGTTCGTTAACTTGAGGGGAGGATTCACCTCCTCATTATTTAATTCCCACTTAGTCTTAAATCATTCAATATATTTTGACGTAACATGGCCAGTATAGTCTGGTGCTGCGACCGTTGTTCCGTCCATCTTAACGTAAGGAGTTGCTTTATCACCTTTTTCAAGCTTCTGCCCAGCTAAGTATAGCGTACCTTGTGCAGTTCCCCAACCTTGGGAAATGTAGATAAGCACATGTTCTTCTTTATCCAGGGTGAAAGTAAAGGTGAAGCGACACCAGTTGTTGTTAAGAGAATTATCCGATAATGCAACATCATAAATAACGCCCTTAAGTGCTGACGCCGTATCATCAAACCGTGAAATGAATAGCGATGGCTTAAGCGTATGATTACTGTCAACCGTTCCTTCCCACTTCATAAAGCAAGAGAATGTATACTTGCCTGGCTCAAGAGTAATCGGTTGAGCGATGTTACCACCACTGGCGCTATCACTGTATACGGTTAGCCCTTGGTAAAGCGACGGCGATTGAGTATAGGCAGCGTTAATCCAGTTGCCGGTATAATCGTCGGTACCCGTCCAGAGGTTAGTCTTATCTGGATGAGGTACCGGCAAGGAATGCTCGGTCATACTATAGTAAAGCTCGCAAATGCGATTTGCATCGAATGCCGCAGCACGTCTTGCATAGGTGTAATTGGGATGCAATCCTTCATTACTATTAGCAGTGATAACCGTTTGATTTAATCCGGACTCCCTAAACTGGTCAATTACCGGTACACTCTCAAACTCCCCTACCTTTCGAATCACTTCTGCCTTTTGCTTCGTAATATCATAGGTATAGTTATTACTCTGCTTCATTGCACATTGGAATGGCGTGAACAAAAAGATTTGGGCAAATGGGTACGCACTTTGCAATGTTTCAATTGCCCATCTAAGTCCAGTAACCATGTTAACAGTGCCCTGTAAATCCTTGTACGCCAAAGCCAAACTAAAGTCCGTGTTTGGTGCAAACTGCACTTGAGGAATATAGCCGTCATTAACTCCAATTGATATTCCGATTATATCCGGAACATCACTAGTATGCCCAAGCCCCGTGCCGTATGAAGTTGGAATTGAAAACGTCCCGGCCGTTGGGTGCTTCCACGAAATTTGTTCTCCACTTGGTGTCGTCCATTGAAGAAGGCGACGGACCTGATTGCTTAACGTGTTTTCAGCACTTGAAGCATTCTTGGCCCTAGCAAGAGAAATAGGAGAAATGTTCGTCCCGTTAGTATCTTTCCAATCAGACGCAGTAGCTGCACCGATCGCAAAGTTACCTACAAGTTTCAGCCCAATAAAATCGGGGATCATAGTCCCTATTTTGCAAACGTCATCAGACCAAATTGAATCTCCAAAACAGGCGAATTTCTTGCCGTATGTTTTTGGCTGGTTACCACGAGAAGATGTTGGAATATTCTTGATCACGTCGGCTACCTTATCATAATCAATCACATTTTCTGATGCTTTTTGCAATGCCGTAACAGCTTTGTTCATAGCAGCGGCCGCTTTTGTATCAACCGCAGCCACGTCAGACTTTTCAGCGTACTGACTCATATCTGGTACAGCTGGAATCTCTGCTTTAGTCGCATAAGTGGCACTAGCCGTTGCTTGTGTCAGATAGCTATCCAGAGCCGCCTTCTCAGCGTACTTCTTATCAGCGTCAGCCGTCTTAAGATATGGTGCCAGATCAGGTTTTGCTTGGTTGATCTCAGCGTCAACTTCATCTTTGGTATAGTATCCGCTTAAATCAACGCCTGTTGGAATGCTAATTGATTGATCATTGATCGTGATCGTCCGGGTCTCAGAATTGATTGATACCTTAGGTATCTCGCCCTTAGTAGCATAGCCGCTTAAGTCAACCGCATCAGGGATACTGATAGTAGTTTCACCAAGCGTAAGCGTACGGGCAGCTGTGTCCAGCTTGATTTGTGGGATTTCACTCTCTTTGGCTAGACCGTCAACGCTTGGTACATCTTCCTTCTTGGCATAATCATCAAGGCTAGGCAGATCAGTCTTTTTAGCATAGTCCGCAAGCTCTGCTTCTTTAACTAGCCCAGTGATGCTAGGAATGTCAGTGAGTTTGGCATAGCCATTAAGGCTTGGAAGATCTTCTTTCTTGGCATATATTTCCTCAGCATCAGTCTTAGTCAAGTACCCTGATAGATCGACACTGCTTGGAATGTTGATAGTTTGACCACCAAGCTTCAATATCCGCTTGTCAGTGTCCAAAACGATACTGTCCTTTGCTAGGTAACTGTCATCAGCTGCTACTTTGGTCAGGTAGCCAGTAAGATCGACCTTGCCACCAGAAGCAATGTCAGTTAGCTTCTTATCGACTTCATCTTTAGTATAGAAGTGCGACAAATCGACATTCCCTGGAATATCAACAGTCTGACCGTTGATAGTCAGTGTTCGCTTGGTAACGTCTAAGACAACCTTAGGAACATCAGCTTCTTTTGCTAGACCCTCAATGCTTGGCACTTCCGCTTTAGTAGCAAAAGTATCACTGGCTTCTTGCTTAGTCTCATACCCTGACAAATCAGGTTCTTTTGGCAAGTCGGTCTTTTTAGCGTAGTCAGAAAGCTCATCCGCCTTAGCATAAGCACTCATGTCGGGCAGTTCAGATTTTGTGGCGTAAGTTGCCTGTGCGTCCGCTGACTTCAAGTACCCAGATAGGTCAACACTGTTCGGGATTTCAATCGTCTTTCCTGCAATTTTGATTGTCCTAGCGCCTAAATCTAGTGCAACGGCGTCCTTAGCCAAGTAATCATTATCCGCGTCAACTTTAGTTAAGTAGCCTGATAAGTCTACTTTGCCGCCTGTTACTGCGCTAGTTATCTTAGCATCGACTTCGTCTTTCGTGTAGAAATGTGAAAGATCAACGCTGTCTGGGATTGCAATTTCAGTATTGTTAATAGTCAGTGTACGCTTATCGGTATCAAGAACAATCTTAGGAATGTCACTTTCCTTCGCCAATCCTTCGACACTTGGAACATCTGACTTTTTCGCATATTCTGATAAGTCTGGCTCTGCCGGAACATCCTTCTTGAGCGCATAGCTGGATAGCTCTTCCTCCTTTACCAGATCACTGGTATTTGGAATCTCATCCTTTGTGGCCACATTAGTCATGTCAGGCAGTTCGGACTTAGTAGCATACGTTTGACCGGCTTCCGTCTTAGTCAAATATCCAGTAAGGTCAACCTTCCCACCGCTTGCTGCCTTAGCCAGCTTGTCGTCTACTTCATTCTTCGTATAGTAACCCGACAAATCAACCTCTTTTGGTACAACAAGCGCTTTTCCATTGACTGTAATTGTCCGGTTTTCGACATCAAGCTCAACTTCGGGTAACTCATTCGTTTTTGCATAACCACTAAGATCAACCGTGTCTGGAATGCTAATTGACTCACCATTCAGCGTAATAGTTCGCTTCTCTTTATCAATTGAAACGGTTGGTACACTGTCTTTAGTTGCAAAGCGTCGATCAATATCTGACTTCTTATAATAGTCAGATAAATCGATGTCTTGCCCAGTCCCAGCGCCAGGATGGTTTTTGAGAAAATCTTTTACCGTATTTTCAATCGTTGTCTTAAAGTCGATGGTTTCAATAATCTTGCCTGTCTTATCCTCAATATTAGGATTGATTGTAAATTGCAGGACCTGTGATGGTGAAGGATAGATAGCTGTATCTTTTTTACCATCTTCGTTGGTCCAGGTTTCCCAGATTTCCATTAAGTAATTGTCCGGTGCAAGCTTGAAGAATTCGTCGCTATCAATTAACAGATCAGTACCATCAATGGCACATGGAAAATCAGCAAGATAGCCACTCTTGTTGGCAACCTTAGCAGTAAAGGTGTGACTACTATTAGCACGAACCGGATCGCCGTAGATATTGCTAAGATTAATATGAAAATCAATAGTAGTATCTTCGTGCTTAAAAGCCGTAACGTCAATATAGACGCTTTCAATAGTTGTTCCTTTTAATGCCATCTTTCCACCTCCTTACTTCATCGTAACTTCGATCATTCCGTCGTCGTACTTCTTAGCCGAGAAGTCGTGACACCGGATCGTGATAGACGTATCACCGTTTAGCATTGGCATTGCTGGGCCATTAAAAGGCTCAAACCAGTAATCGACGTGTTGGCCTTCGCCATACTTGGCATCGTCTGACCAGCGGGCAATAACTTGGAGCTTACGTCCTACCAGATTGCCGTCGTACTTAAACCGACCACTAAATCCAGACATGTCAGAGCCGTAGACATTACCGTACTTGCCATTGACGTCCTTGCGCTCGATCGGTGTGGTCCGGATCCGTTGCAGTTCTTTCTTAGCGTCAACATCGTACAGGATCAGGTACTGGCTCTTCTTACCAAGTGCGTAGTCGCTCGTGAACCAGCCGGACACAAACAAATCGTTGGTGTCGACCGTGACTGACTTGCTGTCTAGGTAAGCCGCACTTTGGTTTAACTCGATCAAGCCGTTGTAGTCGACGTAGTTCCCATTCCCGGCTTGGTCGTCGGTGTAGCGGAAGATCACGTGAATCTTCTTACCGACCATTGCAGGCGTATAGGCAAAGCTGGCGCTGAAGCCGGACTTGCCACCGCCGGGAATGTCTGGGTATACCTTAGGAACGTCAGGGCGATCAGTCAGTGTGACTGCGGACCGCCCCAGTTCGTGACCAGAATCATCGGTAATGATCACATAAAAAAATGGCTTGCCCTGCGTCTTGTCGCTGGCAAACCATCCGCTTACTACTAACTTGTCACCCTCAAAGTGATAGCCGTCTAAGCTACCACCTTGCGTAATCTTTTGCTGTGTCATCCGTGTAAACACCCCCGTTAAATCAATTGAACCGTCGATGTGTTCGCCGTAGAAGTTATCTGTGAATTGCCAGGCGCCGATGTGATCATCAATGCCTGGAAAGTAACCCATGTTAGGTGCCGTTACACCGCTCATCGTTGGGTAAGACGCAATCCACATAACCGCACCAGTGGTATCAAAGATGGCGTTGTGGTCCCACAGGTTCGACATACCGCTATATGAGTAGAAGACTGGCACATAGCCTGCCGCCTTAATGCATTTCAAAAAAGCGATTGCCGCCTGTGTGTTGCTACCACGATAGCCTAACCGCTCTTCATAATCGAGGACCAGCGGAGCACCCTGTGGAAGTCCCATTTGATGTGCACAGGCGATAGCAAGGTTAGCTTCCTGCACGGCTTGGTAGGAGTTACCACGGAAGCGCGAGAAATGATACCCACTAGTCATCAGGCCCTCATGCTTGATAGCGGCAATCTGACCAGCCCCATAACCGTTGGTCCAGCCAGTACCTTCTGACAGCTTAACGATGCCACCTTTCACGCCACGTGCCTTCCACTTATCCCAAAATCCATAGTAAACGGCTCCTGGTTGAAAGGCAGACACGTCTAGTACGTAGCCGTAGTTAGCCATTGTGGACCACCACCCCGGTCTGAGGCTTGGTGTTTGGGTCAACCGTTGGCGTTAAGTCACTCTTTTCGTAGGCGGCTTGGACGGCTTGTGCAACCGTTGCCGGTTTGACATCAAAGCCCTTATCGGCCAGGGCACCACCAACCATCGTGGTGGCTTGCTTGAACTTGTCGTGGCCCGTTACTTCATTATTGCTTACTAAGCTATTGACGGCGTTGTCAGCAAGCTGGTTGATCAGGGCCAGTAGTTCACGTTCCTGCATTGTCTTAGCGTGCTTCTGCTTAGCGACCATTACCGGCTTGAGGTACTTCCAGGCAAAAATAAAAAGCGCTGATAAAGCGCCGCTACTGATAAGCCAGTATACGATGTCATTGATAATTTTCATCATTGTTGTCTCTCCTCCAGATTTGTAATTCGCCGTTCGTGGTCTTCCAATTTTTCGTCATGATGAATGAGCTCCTTATCGTGTTCTATAGCACGAAGGTCAATCTTATCTTGGCGATCGTCGGTCTTTTTGTTGTGCTCGTTGATCTTTTTGAGCTCCTCATAGATTGGCACGAATAGTTCCACATTGGCCTTGTTGAGTGCCCAGTGGACAATGCCGACAACGGCCGTCAATATCACAATGATCGACCCCCACTCGTCCCATGACAGTGAGAAAAGTGAGTGAGCGGTGATCCAGCTCGTTCCTAGTAGCATTGGATCACCTTCTAAATCGTAGTGAAGTAGACGTTGTGGAAAGTCAGCAGGCCGTCATGCGTGTACTTATCGCCACTGCCGAATTGCTGGCAGTATACGTACAAAGCTTCGTTCTTAAAGTGCAGCATAACACCACGCGTACCGGTAGCTTGCCAGATTTCTTCGTCACCATCCGCTTGGCAAACTTTAGGCAAGTCGATAACCTCAGTGTCTTGCACAATGTCGTTGCTGACACCGAACGCCAGCCGCAGTTCAACGATCTTAAAACTCCCCATGTCCGCAATCCGGTAGGCACAGTTGTAACCGTTATTAACGTGATCCCAGTCGTAAGCCCCGTTTTTGTAGACGATGCCGTCACGTTGCCAAGGACCTAGCTTGGGCAATTGACCGGTAGTAGCCAAGTCACCTGGTTTATTTTGAATGATTGACCAATCGGTGGCTGGCAGGATCTTGTTGCCGTCACGGTCTTCAATATATGCTTTAGTTCCAGTAGCCATACATTATCCCTCCTAGTGGTAATTAACTTTATTTTCGAGTGCTGTCAGACGCTTTTCCACGTCTTCAATCCTTGAAATTAGGTCACCCTTGGAGTTACCCAAGCCGATCACGGCGCTAACGTCTGTGACCGGGTAGACGGTCGTCTTACCGCCAGCACCATCGTCCTTCATCAGATAGACGTGTGTATTTTGTGCCATCAAATCGCCTCCTAGTCTGGATTAATCGTCAAGTTGTTCGTTGTCGTTTCCATGTAGCCTGTTCGAGGAAGCGTGAAGGCAACCGTACCAGTCCGCACGTACCGCATGTTGTACGAAGATGTTGTGAGATCGGTAATCTTCAAGATCGTTCCCGGTGTTTCATCATCAGGAGTTGACTCGTCGATGTCGGTAGCTTCCACGTACCCCAGCTTGGTTTCCTCGATGTTGATCAAATGGTCATGCAGGTTCGGGAACGTGCGGTTGTTGACATCCACACGAGCATCAATTACCTCATTCGGCTGTGGAATTTGGTTTAGTTGAGCGGCAAACCGGATATCCCAGGCATCGGTGATCCCCTTGAGATAGTTACCGATGTAGTCACCGTAATTTCGCAGGACGTCCCAGTTATGATTCTTCTGCTCGTAGGCCTGACTATTCTGGAACGGCGATGGCTCATTCCACAGATCAATACGTGGAAAATCACTCATCTATATCACTTCCTTAAGCTTGTGGATCGGCAGTTGTCGGATCATTTGTATTAGTAGTGGTATTAGTGGTATCGGCTTTCTTCTTGTTATCTGGTTGCAAGTAGCTAAGTGCCTTTTGCTTAGCGATATTGAGGACGTCAGAGATCGTGACGTTATCGAAGGTCTTATCTTTACCCAACTCGCTAACCTTGACAGTCAGACTGCAAGACACATATTCGCCGTCAGAATCGTTACCGTACAGGCCCACTTGAGCGTCAGCAATTTTGCCGTCAGAATCATATTCATAGGTGAATTTATTCATATAGATATTCATTATTGAGCATCTCCTTGTCCTTCTTCAGCAGGCTTGGTTTCAGAAGTCTGAGCCTTCTTGGCATCCTTCAATTGTGACTTAAGCAATGCAATTGTCAGGGCCTTTTCAGCGATTTCGTTTTGCAATTCTGCGATAACTTCATTAGCATTTACTTTTTCATTCATAATTAAAATTCCTCTTTTTCCTTAAATCCGTCGACATGGCGCAAACGGAAATTCTCATATCCCCTGCGCTTAGCCTTTAGCTCCCAACCGAATTTAGCATTCGGCTGATCCGACTTTACAACAAAGCGATTGTCGAACCGTTGGTCTGCCCAGACGTGACAATCGCTATATGGTGTAATGAAAACCTGGTATGGGACAGTCGTATTGACCGTCTCGTTAAAGATTCTGTCAATTCCAATCGTTACTTGACCACTGGCACCAGTGTCATTCTCACCGATATCGCCAAAGTAGTAATCAGCGGTTTCGTAGGCATTGATACCGATATAGCCCTGAGTGGTCTTAACGACGGCATTCTTGACACCGCTCAGGTGGAAACTTCCATTTACATTAAGCGGCGAGTTGATATTGATAGCACAGTCATCTCCGGCAGTTACGAGATCAATGTGGTTGCCATTAGGCCCTCTACCAAAGTAGGCCCCGACATGATCGTTTTTCTGAATGTTAAAGGCGTTGCCATCTTGAAAATGCTCACTGCCATCGCCGTTATGTGCTACACTTTTTAGATTAATTTGGAAGCCGTTTACCGTATTAAAAGTAACGCCATTGCCTGTAGGTACCGAAGAAATTCCGTTAACAGCACTTAATATTGAAAAGTTATTAGTGTTTGCAGCATTAGCATAAAAGCCAACCGGGCTGTTATAGTCTGAACTGGCGGCTCCTAATAGCCCAAACTCGGCGGTAACTCCGATATCATAAGCGTCTTTATCGGAATCATACCCAGTTCCTGTTGAAAACCAAAAGTCCTTATCTGTTGCAAAATGAATCGTATCCCGAAACGGGGTGGTGTTCGTACCCTGATAAATTGAGTAGGCATCGTTTGAGCTAACGGTTATCTCGCCGTGAATGCCTTTATCGTCTGGATTACCATTCTTATCAACTTCAAATCCTTTGCTAAACCACTTGATTTTTGAACCCTGCATGTCGAAGATGTTTCCAATCTCATCAGCGGCGGAGATATCAATACCGCTTAGGGTACCGGTCCTAATGTCATTCGCCGAAAGATTCTTGACGTTCATGTCACCTACATCCAGGGTCCCACCATGAATGCTGTCAGCGGTGAGGTTGATCACGCGCATCATTCCGGCGTCAAGCGTGCCAGACGTGATCTTATCGGCTTGGATGTCGGTAATCGCAGCAGATGGGATAAAAGCCTTGTTGCCAAAGACAACAGAGTCGGCATCAAGCATCAGCTTGCCCTTGCCGTTCTGCACACTGATCAGACCATCACCACCGGCTTCAAGGTTGATCTGACTGATCAGGTCACCCTTGCTTACGCGCAAGTTAAGGTCCTTAGTCAGTAGAGCAATCTCAGCCTGGTAGTCCTTCGTGGACACCTTTTCCAAGATTTGATTAGACAGCTGATTGATAACTGACTGGTCTGCTTTAGTTTTCACGGTCGTCTGCAAGCCGTCCACGGTCTGCGTGACGTTGGTCAGCTTGTCATTAGTAGAGCTAAGTGCCTTGCCGTTTTTATCAACAGTCAACTGAACGTCGGCAATCGTTTGACTAAGTTGACCCGCCTTCTGGTCAACGATCGACTGCACGGTGTTGGCCGTCGCAAAGCCTTTACCATCCACAATCTGGTTAACCGCCGTGCTATCGACTTTGTTTTTGATTTCATCGCCTAAAACATCGACCGCTGCCGAATTGTTGGTAACGGTTTTTTTTAGTGTGTCTACAGAGGTCTGGTCCGCCTTCAAAGCAAGTGACTTACTATTCTGGTCAATCGCCGTTGCGTTCTTTACAGTAGCCGCAACAGCGGCATTGGCTTGACTGTTCGCTTTGTCTGCCTTAGCGTCCGTAACGGCATTGGCCGAGATAGCAGTGTCGGCCTTAGTGGAAGCGGCTTTAGCATCTGACTCAGCCTTAGCATTGCCTGCGATAGCGCTATCCGCCTTAGCAGAAGCCGACGTTACCTGGGTCTCAACCGATGTCACTCGCGTACTAAGGTTGTCAGCGGCAGCACTCACCTGTGCTACGTCACTAGATGCATTAGTAGCAGTCAAACTAGCACTAGAAGCGGTGACCTTAGCGACCAGTGCATCACTAGCCGCGTTACCAGCCGTGATCGTCGCTTCACTGGCCGTAGCCTTAGCCTGCATCACGTCGCTCTCAGCGTTCTTCATGTCAACAGTGACTTGTTTAGCCGTAGCAAGTGCGGTAGTAGCATCACCCTTGGCATCAATCGCCGTAACACTAGCTTGACTGGCCGTCTGCGTAGCAACCGTTGCGTCACTCTGGGCGTTTTTAACGGCTACCTGTAGGGCGGCTGTTTTGGCATCTAGTGAATCGGCAGCGGCCTTAGCTTGAGTTACAGCATCGTTAAGCTGGTTGGTGACGTCCTTAATCTGGTCCGCCTGTGATTGTTTGACCTTAGTAACCTCATCGTTGGTTGCATCAACCGATCCTTTGACGTTCTGGATCAAGCTTTCCAGGTTAGTC
>CAMFOZ010000063.1 GCA_945971245.1 uncultured Lactobacillus sp. | reverse complement strand
CACCTAAGCCTTCGTCGGCAGCGTCAGATGTGTATAAGAGACAGGTAGTAGGGGATGTTAATACTGTGGATAAGTGCATGAACCCCTTGATATTAAGCTAAAACAGCTGTTGATAACCTGTGGATAAAAATGCGGATAACTCTTTAAGTTGTGCACAGGCTATGAATGGAGGCGTTCCTTTAGATTATTGATATCCTTTTGTAAGTCGGTATCTTTCTTAAGGGCAGCCTCGATCTTATCGATGGCGTGAAGAACAGTCGTGTGATCCTTTCCGCCAAATTCGTTCCCAATCTTAGGTAGGGAGAAGTCGGTTAGTTCCCGAGAGAGGTACATGGCGATTTGGCGAGGAACAACAATCTGCTTGACCCGCTTCTTTCCCAGGATATCGCTCTGGGTAATATTGTAGAAACTAGCCACTTGTTTTTGAATTTCAGCGATGGAGATAGTAGTCTGCTGTTTCTGCCGAAGCCCCTTCAAGGCTTGGGAGGCGAGGTGCGGAGTAATTGGTTCTCCACTGAGGTTAGCAAAAGCTTGGACCTGATTAAGGGCGCCCTCGAGTTCCCGAATGTTGGTGTCGATCTGACCGGCAATGTAATTCAGTGTATCGTTGCCGATTTGGATATGGTCTTCTTCAACTTTGCTCCGCAGAATAGCGATTCGGGTTTCAAGGTCTGGTGGGGTGATTTCAACTGGTAAGCCCCAGCGGAAGCGTGATACCAAACGATCTTGAAGCTCCGGGATCTCATTAGGAATACGATCGGACGTCATAACGATCTGCTTCTTCCGGTCATGCAAGGCGTTAAAGGTGTAGAAGAATTCCAGTTGAGTTCCTTCCTTAGTAGCAAGGAACTGGATGTCATCGATTAAGAGTAGGTCAAGGTTCCGGTACTCTTCGCGAAACTTCTCCATAGAATTACTCTGGATTGAATTAATGAAATCATTCGTGAATTCTTCGCTGGTGATGTATTTGACTTTGGCCTTAGGATTAGCTTGCAACATGTGGTTCCCGATGGCTTCCATTAAGTGGGTCTTACCAAGACCGACGCCTCCATAAATGAAGAGGGGGTTGTACAGGCCGCCGGGACTTTCGGCAACTGCATATGCAGCAGCGTGGGCCATCTTATTGCCTTCACCAACAACGAAGGTACTGAAATTATAGTGGGGATTAAGCGGGGTATCCATTTCGAAAGTCGGTTTTGCCGCCGTATTTTTATCGGGGGTTGGGTTAATCTCGCTCTCTAAAACATACCGTGGCTCAATGTTGTGCCCCAGCTCTAGTCTGGCGTATTCTTTGAGTTTGGCATCCAAATTTTGTCGCCAGAAATCCCGGTGAATCGGGGTTGGCGTCAAAACGGTCAGTTGGTTTTGGGAGAGAGAAATTGCTTTTGCCGGAGCAATCAAAGTGTCAAAAGTTACCTTGGTGGTATTTTGACGGAATGAATTTTGGATCGCTTCCCACAGAGAATCGAGCTCAGTCAAAATAATTCCTCCTAAGTATATAAAATTCCAAACGGTATTTTATCATTACATTAAAAAGTTTTCCACAGGGTGGATAAGTATAAAAGTTCTTTACACAACACTGTGTGGTATTTTTGATAAGCGTTGTTGATTTTGTGGTTTTTATCTGCTTGAATTAGAGAATACACAGTATTTGTGGATAAGTAAATGCGATAATGACGGCATTTCTACCGGTTATGAACAACAATTTGCAGGCCTGTGGATAACTCTAGCTACAGGGTGTGATTTGTGCATAACTACAAGATATTGTGGTGGATAGTTTTCCACAACAGAATATCTTGCACATGCCTGTGCATAGTTTTTATCGTTCTGTGGATAAATAAAAATTTAAAATAAATTTTAGCCATTTATTAATTGCGAAAAGTATGGTATACTTCCAAAGTATGTTTGAAGAGAACGTCTTTTTAGACTAGAAGCAAACCCATTCAATTGAATAGGAGGTGCAATTGTATGAAGCGCACGTTTCAACCAAAGAAGCGTCACCGTGCACGTGTCCATGGCTTCCGTAAGCGCATGAGCACCAGTAACGGCCGTAAGGTATTAGCACGTCGGCGTCAAAAGGGCAGAAAAGTATTATCTGCATAACCACACGGCCACTTTTACAGTGGCTTTTTTTATTGTGTTAGGGCAGGGCAGGCCGCTTTGTTTAGTTAGCGATCGTTTGCCTGGCCCTTTTTTCATATCTAAATGTAAGGCTAGGGATTATACAAATGAGAAAATCATACCGAGTTAAAAAGGAAAGTGAGTTTCAACGGGTCTTTGAAACCCATAATTCCGTCGCCAACCGTAAATTCATCATTTACAAAATGGCCAAGCCAGGCCAAAAGCATTTTCGCGTGGGAATCTCTGTCGGTAAGAAGATCGGTAATGCTGTTCACCGTAACTGGGTAAAGCGCCGGATTCGACAGACCTTGTTGGAGGTCAAGCCCCAGCTCAAGTCGGACGTCGACTTCCTGGTGATTGCCCGTCCCGCCGCGGATGGCCTTGAGATGCCAGAAGTGAAGAAGAATCTTGTCCACGCTTTAAAGCGGGCAGACCTATTGAATGAAAAGTGAGGAACGCGTTTTGACAAAGAAACGAAAAAAGATCTTAAGCCTGTCAGCGGTTATGAGTCTGACTCTGTTGCTGGCGGCCTGTTCCAACGCGCCGGTTACCAAGCACAGTACCGGCCTGTGGGACCACTACATTGTTTATAATTTCTCGCAATTTATCATTTGGCTTTCTAACCACATTGGCGGTTACGGGATGGGGATCATTGTCTTCACGCTGATCATCCGGGTAATATTGCTACCACTGATGTTCTACCAGACGAAGACAATGATGAAAACGCAAGAATTGGCGCCGAAGCTGAAGGCCCTGCAGCAGAAGTACTCATCACGGGATCGTGAATCAATGATGAAACTGCAGGAAGAATCACGGAAGCTTTACAAGGAAGCCGGGGTTAACCCAATGGCCTCCATGTTGCCACTGTTGATTCAACTGCCGATCATGTGGGCCCTGTACCAGGCTATTTGGCGGACTCCTGAGTTGAAGCAGGGGACCTTCCTCTGGATGCAGCTTGGGCATACCGACCCGTACTACGTTATGCCAATCCTGGCCGCCCTCTTCACCTTCATCAGTTCATGGCTGTCGATGGCTTCGATGCCAGAACGGAATGGAATGACGACCGCAATGACCTGGTTCATGCCGATCATGGTATTCTTCATGGCCCTGGGCTTCTCCTCTGCCATCACCCTGTACTGGGTAGTTTCCAACGCCTTCCAGGTGGTTCAGACTCTGCTGATTCAGAACCCATTCAAGATTCGTCGGGAACGGGAAGAACGGCAGCGTGAGGAACGGCACAAGAAGCGGAAGCTGGAAAAGGCTAAGCGCCGTGCCTACCAAAGCCGTCGGAAGTAATTTAATCAAAAGGGAGCGAGACAGAAGTCGTTTACGACTTCGTTTTCCGACGCGAAGCTAGCCGTTGGGAGCCCCTGCGAGCACAAATAGAGGTCCAGAGTTCGGCGTTTGCCGGGCTTTGGACCTCATTTGTGTACCGCGCTGTTCGCTTTTGCTCTATATAGAAGGACTTATGTCACAGCCCTTTTTTCGTTTATTTTCCAATGAAAAGGGTACAATATTATAGAAGAACTCGATACAAAGGAATGAATTAAGATGCCAATCTATACCGGTAAAACAATTGAAGAAGCCAAGCAGGCAGCTAGTGCGGCCCTTGGGGTTTCCGTTGACCAGCTGACGGTCAAGGTCCTTCAAGAACCACGCCATGGTTTTCTGGGGATCGGACGACGGCTGGCCAGAATCGATGCCCAAAAAGTTGTTGTTCATAAACCAAAGTCAGCGACTCCAGCTAAGCATGCGGTGAAGTCCACGGCAACCAAGTCAGCAACGCCGGCACCGGCTGCTAGCAAGCAGCCAGTAGAAAAACCTGCTGCTCCAGTGGCTGGGGATGACCTGGATCCGGCAGTTATTAAGGCCCGGCACGCTGCTAACCTAAAGAAGGTCCGGCACGCCGGTAATCAACTGGTGGAGTACCTGCAGGAGGCCTTTAAGAACCTGGGGATTGGAACAGTGCCGACGATTACGTCAGTCGAGGCCCATGCAATCACGATTGACATCAAGTCGCCAGAGCCGGGACGGGTCATCGGTCGTCATGGTCAACGAATCAACGCCATGGAGCAACTGAGTAACGTCTTCATGAACTACCATGGAGCCCCGAAGACGGTGGTGATGCTCGATACCTCAGACTACCGTAAACGTCGTCAGCAGGTCCTCCATGAATTGGCCCAGCGTGCCGAGACTGAAGTGGTAGCCAGTGGGCAGGCGGTCTTCCTCGATCCCATGCCGGCTCGGGAACGCAAGCAACTGCACAAGGAGTTGGAAGATAACCCCCATGTCAAGACCTATTCACATGGTCGTGAACCCTACCGGAGCGTGGTAGTGGCCCCGCAAAATTAGACTGGCAGTCTTTGGTTGACATTTACCATTGATGATTTTAGAATATTGTCGGTTATTAAATTAAATTAGTTAAAGTAGTGAAAGTGCTTTGACCATGGTGATGGCAGAAATGCCTTCAGACGTGGACTAGGCACTTTTTTTATTAGAAAGGAGCGTAAGCAATGGCAAACAGTGAGTCGGATACGATCGCAGCTATCTCGACCCCGGTCGGCGAAGGTGGTATCTCAATCATCCGAATCAGCGGGGATGATGCCCTCAAGGTGGCACAACGAATCTACAAGGGTAAAGACCTGAGCAAGGTGGCTAGCCACACGATCAATTACGGTCATATTGTTGATCCAGACACCAAGCAAGAGGTTGACGAGGTGATGGTTTCAGTGATGCTGGCACCCCACACCTATACCCGTGAAGACGTGGTTGAAATCAACTGCCACGGGGGCTTGCTCGCTACCAACCGGATCCTTCAGTTAGTGCTGAGCTACGGAGCACGGATGGCTGAACCAGGTGAGTTCACTAAAAGGGCCTTCCTGAATGGGCGGCTCGACCTCTCACAGTCTGAGGCGGTAATGGACCTGATCCGGGCTAAGACGGACAAGTCGATGAAGGTGGCCTTGAACCAACTGGACGGGGACCTCTCCCGCCTGATCCGGCACCTGCGTAAGGATATTTTGGATGTTTTGGCCCAGGTTGAGGTTAACATCGACTATCCGGAGTACGATGACGTTGAAGAAATGACGACCAAGATGTTGAAAGAGAAGGCCACGGATATCCAACAGCGGATCCAGGCCCTGCTTAAGACGGCCAAGCAGGGGAAAGTCCTGCGTGAAGGCCTGGCAACCGCGATCATTGGGCGGCCCAACGTTGGTAAGTCCAGCCTGTTGAACTCGCTGCTCCACGAAGATAAGGCAATTGTAACCAACGTAGCCGGAACGACCCGGGACGTAATCGAGGAGTACGTCAACGTCAATGGTGTGCCATTGAAGCTGATCGATACTGCGGGAATCCGCGATACCGCCGACACGGTCGAGAAGATCGGGGTGGAGCGGAGTCGTAAGGCCCTGGATGCGGCTGACCTGGTCCTGCTGTTGATCGATAATTCTGAACCACTGACGGACGAAGATGAGAAGCTGCTGGCGGCAACCAAGGACAAGCAACGGATCGTCATCTTAAACAAGACCGACCTGCCAAGCAAGCTTGACTTAGACCACCTGAAGGAACTGGTGGGGGATGATACCCTAATTGAGACTTCCATCGTCAAGCACGAGGGGATGGACCAGCTCGGTCAGCAGATCAGTCACATGTTCTTTGATCAAGGAATCGAAAGCAGTCAAAATAACGTCATGGTTACTAATGCCCGCCACATCGGCCTCCTCCACCAGGCTAATGATGCCTTAAACGATGTCTTAAAGGGAATCGCGGACGGGATGCCGGTCGACCTGGTCCAGATCGACATGACCCGGTGCTGGGACCTGCTCGGGGAGATTACCGGGGATAGTTACCAAGACGAGCTGCTTGATCAATTGTTTAGTCAATTCTGCCTAGGAAAGTAGGGAAAGTTATGAAGTCTGCAGAATCATTAAAAACTTCAGATGCCGTTCAGTACGAGGGCGGCGACTATGATGTCATTGTTGTCGGTGCCGGTCATGCCGGAAGTGAGGCTGCCCTAGCCGCTGCCCGGATGGGGAATAAAACCCTGCTGGTAACGATCAGCCTGGAAATGGTGGCCTTTATGCCATGTAACCCGTCTGTCGGGGGACCAGCCAAGGGGATCGTGGTCCGGGAGATCGATGCCCTCGGTGGTGAAATGGGGCATAACATCGATAAGACCTATGTCCAGATGCGGATGCTCAACACCGGGAAGGGTCCGGCTGTCCGTGCGCTGCGGGCCCAGGCCGATAAGCACGCTTACCACCGGCAGATGAAGCTGACCATTGAACGGGAACCAAATCTGACCCTCCGCCAGGCCACGGTTGACAAGTTGATCGTTGAGGATGGCGTCTGCAAGGGGGTCATCACTAACACCGGTGCCCGTTACCACGCTAAGACCGTTGTCCTGACCGTGGGGACGGCCGCCCGGGGCAAGATCATCATCGGTGAATTGCAGTACCAATCTGGTCCAAATAACTCCAAGTCTGCGGTCAAGCTGTCAGAGAACCTGGAAGACCTCGGCTTTGACCTGGAACGGTTCAAGACAGGGACGCCGCCGCGGGTTAATGGGAACACCATCAACTTTGACGAAACTGACATCCAGCCTGGGGATGAGGAACCGCATCACTTCAGTTTCGACACCCCAGACAGTCAGTACATCGCCGTCAGTGACCAGCTGGCCTGCTGGCTGACCTACACCAACCCAACGACCCACGGGATCATCCGGGCCAATCTAAACCGGGCCCCGATGTTCTCCGGTGTGATCAAGGGGGTTGGGCCCCGTTACTGCCCATCAATTGAAGATAAGATTGTCCGGTTTGCCGACAAGTCCCGTCACCAGGTCTTCTTGGAACCAGAAGGCCGGGACACGGACGAGTACTACCTTGACGGGGTTTCAACTTCCATGCCTGAGGAGATCCAGAACAAGATCGTCCACTCTATCAAGGGACTAGAGCACGCCGAACTGATGCGGCCTGGTTACGCTATCGAATACGATGTAGTGGCCCCATATCAGCTACACCCAACTCTGGAGACCAAGATTGTCAAAAACCTCTACACGGCTGGGCAGACCAATGGTTCTTCTGGTTACGAAGAGGCGGCTGGGCAAGGCTTGATCGCTGGGATCAACGCTGGCCTGCGGGCCCAGGGCAAGAAGCCGTTTGTCCTTAAGCGTTCGGATGCCTACATCGGGGTTATGATTGATGACCTGGTTACCAAGGGCACCAAGGAACCCTACCGTCTGCTGACGAGCCGGGCCGAATACCGGCTGATTCTTCGTCATGACAATGCCGACTTCCGGCTGATGGAGAAGGGTCACGCAATTGGCCTGGTCAGTGATGAACGACTGGCTAAGATGGAAGACAAGAAGGCCAAGGTGGCTGCCGAGATCAAGCGGCTGAAGTCACTCAAGCTCAAGCCAAGTGACGAGAAGATTAACACCTTCATCGAACAGCACGGTGACAACCGGCTGAAGGATGCGGTAGCCGCTGCCGACCTGCTGAAACGGCCATACTTCGACTACCAGACCCTGCTGAACTTCATTCCGGCTCCTCAGGAAACTTTGGACCGGCACGTGATTGAGCAGGTTGAGATTCAACTCAAGTACGCGGGCTACATCAAGAAGGAAGAGGTCAAGGTTGAACGGATGAAGCGGATGGAAGCTAAGCGGATTCCAGATGACATTGACTATGAGGACATCGATGGCTTAGCAACGGAAGGGCGGCAGAAGCTGGAGAAGATTCGGCCAGAGACCCTGGCTCAGGCTTCCCGGATTTCCGGTGTTAACCCGGCTGATATCGCCATCTTAAGTGTCTACGTCCGGCAAGGAAAGTTCTCCAAGAAGAACGAACAGTAATTGTTTTAGGGCCCGCGGAAAGCTGATGGTTGCTTTCTAGGAAGGCTCGTAAATGTTAGGGGCTGTAGCAAAAGTCGATTTTGTTGCGGCCCCTTTTAGCATGCTCGATCGTCCGCGGCGAGCAGACTATTTCCGCTGAGCGAGGGAATATTACAGAAGCATTGGCCTGAATATGATATAATTTAGTTTCGAGTTTAATTACGCACTGTTTTTTTACTGATCGCCACCCGCAATCATCCGGGCGATCAGCTGATGAATCTAGGGAAAGAAGAGGTACTTTAGAATGTGTGGGATTGTTGCATTTGTTGATAATGAAAAACCACAAATTAAGGACCAATTAATCAAAAAAATGAAAGACCGGATCATTCACCGGGGCCCCGATGCTGAGGGTCAATACGTGGATGATGATGTCGCCCTTGGCTTCCGGCGACTCAGCTTTATCGATGTTAAGTCCGGTAACCAGCCAATTTTTAACGAAGATGGCTCTAAGGCCATTGAATTTAATGGTGAAATCTACAACTTTGAAGAACTGCGTGAAGAATTAACCAAGGACGGGCACACCTTCAAGACTCATGCTGATACTGAAGTTATCCTGCATGGTTACGAACAATGGGGCAAGGAGATCGTCAACAAGCTCCGGGGAATGTTCGGTTTCGTCATCTGGGACAAGAAGACGAAGGAAATGTTCGGTGCCCGGGATCACTTTGGGATCAAGCCCCTGTACTACGCTAAGATGAACGGGACCTTCTTTGTCGGTTCTGAAATCAAGGCCTTCTTGGATCACCCGAACTTCAAGATGGAATTAAATAAGCGGGCTCTCAAGTCTTACATGACTTTCCAGTACAACGTTACTCAGGAGACCTTCTTCAAGGGCGTTTACCGCCTGCCAGAGGCCCACTACTTCACCTACAAGGATGGGAAGTTCGAGATGACCCAATACTGGGACGAAGACTTCGAACCAAAGGACGAGACCTTTGACCAGGCCGTTGATAACATCGATAACGTGGTTAAGGATTCCGTCAAGGCCCACACCTTTGCGGATAAAGGAATCAAGGTTGGTTCCTTCCTGTCTGCCGGGGTGGACTCCAGTTTGGTAACGGCCCTGATGCGGCCAAACAACACCTTCTCAATCGGGTTTGACAGTGGGTACGACGAAACTAAGCAGGCTCGTGAGCTGGCAGCCAAGTTGAAGCTGAAGAACACTGATAAGTTATTGACGGATGAGGAGGCCTTCAAGACCTTCCCACTGATCCAGTACTACCTGGACGAGCCAGACTCCAACCCGTCTGTTGTGCCGCTTTACTTCCTGAATAAGCTGGCTAAGGACAACGGCTACAAGGCCCTCCTGTCTGGGGAAGGGGCCGATGAACTCTTCGCCGGCTACACGGCCTATGGTTTCAACACCAAGATCAAGTTCTTGCGGTGGGTCACCGACCAACTGAAGAAGCTGCCAAAGGAAAAGCGTTACAAGTTGGGTAAGTGGCTGGAAGGTAAGCAATTCCACGGTTCCGAACACCTTTACCGGAATCTGGCACCAGCCCGCGATACCTTCATCGGTCAGGCCTACATCTTTAGCCCAACCGAAGCTAACGAATACCTGAAGCCGGATTACCAGGATGGCCCATCCATCACCGACCTTCTCAAGCCACTCTATGACAAGTGCGATGAGAAGAAGGACATGAATGAAGTGGCCAAGAAGCAGTACGTCGACCTGCACCGCTTTATGCCGGGTGATATCTGCTTGAAGGCCGACAAGATGAGTATGGCCAACTCGGTTGAAATCCGGGTTCCACTGCTGGATAAAGAGGTTATGAAGGTGGCAGAAACCACGCCAACCAACTACCTCTTCAACTACAAGGGTACCAAGTGGGCATTCCGGATGGCTGCCAACCGGCACCTGCCAGAAGAATGGGCTACCCGTCCTAAGCTTGGTTTCCCAACCCCAGTCCGTGAATGGCTGCGGGAGAAGAAGTACTACGAGATTGTTCGTGAGATGTTCGAACAGGACTTTGTCAGTGAATTCTTCGACCAGGACAAGCTGTTGAAGCTGGCTGATGATAACTTCAACGGTAAGATCGATGGCCGGCGGAAGATCTGGACGGTCTACACGTTCCTCGTTTGGTACAAGTTGTACTTTATCGATAAGTTTAAGCCGGATGAATCCGGAATCGACCGCGCTAAGCAGCCTGCTACTGCTGAAGCATAGCATAGGTCAATGAAATCACCTGTCATACTGGACGGGTGATTTTATTTTTGTGAATTGTTGAAAGCGCTAACAGGACATGCTATACTATAAGTGTAGAAAAGGTAATACCTAGTGAGGTGATTCCAATGGTAAGGATGATTCGAGCAGTAAGTTAACGTTTCCGTCGCTTAGGATTGAGAGAACGGAGTGATACCAATGGGCAATTTTGTTGAGGTAAGTCACTAAGGTTTCTTAATTGTGAGATGAGTACCATGACGAAGATGATTCGGGCAGTAAGTTAAGGGTTGTGGACCTCAAGGAAGACGAAAGGTTTGTGATACCAATGGGCTTCGAATTAATTGGTCACTAGGTTCGGATATAAAATTAAATAAAATGCCAAAACTAAATAATTATTCAAGCTAGCTCATGAGGATTGTGAGCTAGCTTTTATTTATGTAAAATTCATGACGATTGACCGCCATATATT
>CAMFOZ010000062.1 GCA_945971245.1 uncultured Lactobacillus sp. | reverse complement strand
TTGTGTACAAAAAAACTGGCATTGATTTTCATCAATACCAGAAAGTGTAGACCCATTAAAAGAGCAGGCAATTTCGGTTGCCTGCTCTTTTTCTTTTACTTATTTGTGCTGTTCTTTGCAGAACCGTTCGAGGCGGTCCATCCCCTCTTTGATCTGATCCATCGCCGTCGCGTAACTGAAGCGGAGGTAACCTTCACCACCAGCACCGAAGAAGGTTCCGGCTGTCACAGCCACATGGGCATCCTGAGCCAACTGGTAGATCAACTTGGTGTCATCCTGCTCCAGGAAGGACGGAATCTTGGCGAAGATGTAGAAGGCCCCCATCGGCCGGGTGCACTTAAAGCCCATCTTCTCCAGACGGGACAGCATGTAGTCACGCCGTTCGACATATTGACGATCCATCGCATTGATGGCGTCCATTCCCCCACACAGGGCGGCCTCAGCGGCATCCTGGGTAAAGGTTGCAATATCCATCATGATGAAGGAGTGGACCTTGAAGATCTCACTAGTGATCTCCTTAGGTGCACAGAGATAACCGATCCGCCAACCGGTCATCGCGTAAGACTTTGAGAAGCCGTTAGCCAGGATGGTCTGCTCTGGCAGGGCCTTGGCCATTGAGGCGTATTCACCATCGTAGTTGAGCTCACTGTAGATCTCATCACTGATGGCAAAGATAGGCTTTCCCTTAATCAATGCTGCCAGGTCGTTAAGCTCCTGCTGGCTATAGACGACCCCGGTTGGGTTAGCCGGATTGACGAAGATAATGGCCTTGACCCGGTCACCATACTTATCAAGGTACTTTTGCAAGAGCGCTGGTGTCAGGCGGAAGTCAGTTGCGGAAGTGTCAACTTCGACCGCCTTGGCCCCACCGATAATGGCATCCGGACCATAGATTGAGAAGGTCGGCGTTGGGACCAGGACCACGTCACCGGGGTTGGTAACGGCGGTGATGGCCGCATATGCCCCCTCAGTGACCCCATTTGTGATCAAAATTTCGGTTTGCGGGTCATAGTGCAGGCCATAGCGATCCGCCAGACTATCAGACACTGCCTGCAGGAGGCCAGTCGTCCCCCGCTGTGGAGCATAGTGGGTCCGGTTATTTTGGATAGCGCGGATCCCAGCTTGCTTAACGTATTCGGGCGTATCGAAGTCCGGTTCCCCAAGAGTGAACTTGATCACGTCCGGAATCTTAGAAACAAACGTTGAGAAGTCAAAAATCTTGAGCGTTGGTACATCATCTAGCGTGGCACGCATATGCTTGCTCATTTCAACCATTAACTATCATGTCCCTTCTTGAAAAAAGATGTCACGTTAACTATAGCCTAACTGATTTGTGCAATAGTGGTCAAGCCATTTTACAATAAAAGCCGGACGGTCAAGTTCCGTCCGGCTTTTATTAAATTCATCTTAGTTAAATGCAGCGATCATCCGGTCAAGCAATTCGATATCCGTCTTGCGTGAGTAGATGTCCATGATCTCGTAGATCTGTGGAGCAGAGGTTGAACCAGTGAAGGCCAGGTTCAGTGGGAAGTAGAGGTTCCGGCCCTTGATGCCAGTTTCCTTACCAACTTCCTTGATGGCTTGACTGTAGTCGAGGTCGTCGCCACCGTTAACCAGCTTATCCTTCAGGCCATTCAAAACGGCGAGCACGTCATCGTTATTGAAATCTTCGTTGTCAACCAGTTGGTCGTAGTTGAAGTGTTCGTCCAGAACATTGTAGTAGCTCCAAGCGTATTCGATCACTTCGAGCAGCTTGTTAACGTCCCGTTGGTGAACGTGGATCGTCTTCTTGATGATGTCACGGAGGTCGTCTTCAGGAATGCTCTGCAGGCGCTTAGCTTCCTCAGTTTCACCTTCCTTGACCAGTTCCATCGTCCGGTCAGTCAGTTCATCAACAGACATCTGCTTGATGTATTGAGCGTTCATCCAGTCCAGCTTCTTTTGGTCGAAGTAAGCAGGAGCCTTGGACATCCGGTCAGGGTCGTAAACCTTGATCAGTTCATCCTTGGAGTAAATTTCCCGTTCGCCCTTTGGTGACCAACCCAGGAATGCGATGAAGTTGAAGATAGCTTCGTGAAGGTAACCGTGCCGCTTGTATTCACTGATGAACTGCAGGGTATCCTTGTCCCGCTTACTCAACTTCTTCCGGGTCTTCGGGTTGAAGATCAACGGAATGTGGCAGAAGGTTGGGTGTTCCCAGCCCAGTGCTTCGTAGATGGCAATCTGCTTTGGCGTGTTAGAAATGTGGTCAGCCCCACGCAGAACATGGGTAATGTCCATGGAGTGGTCATCAACAACTACGGCAAAGTTGTAGGTTGGCATTCCATCACTCTTTTCGATGATGAAGTCACCACCAAGGTTATCAGAGTTGAAGGAAACGTGACCACGGGCAATGTCATCCCATTCGTAGTCATGGTTCTTTGGGAAGTGGAAACGAATGGTTGGCTTAAGTCCCTTAGCTTCAGCGGCCTTTTGGTCCTCTTCACTCCGACCGTACCAGCGACCATCGTAGTGTGGAGCTTCCTTGTTGGCACGCTGACGTTCCCGCATTTCTTGCAGTTCTTCTTCAGTCGTGTAGTCCTTGTAGGCGATTCCCTTGTCCAGCAGTTCTTGGATGTACTTGTGGTAGATCCCCTTGGCATTCCGTTCACTCTGCCGGTATGGTGCGTACTTCGGGTTTGGCTTGTTTGGACCTTCATCCCAGTCGATTCCTAACCAGTGCAGGTTCTCCCGCTGGCTGGCTTCACCGTCTTTAACGTTCCGCTTCGTGTCGGTATCTTCAATCCGCAGTACCATCGTACCGTTAAAGTGCCGTGCAAATAAGTAGTTAAACAATGCTGATTGGGCATTTCCAATATGCAGGAAACCAGTTGGACTTGGTGCATACCGAACTCTGACCTTTTGATCCATTTTATCTCGATTCTCCTTTAGTAACTAATTAACAGCAAAAAGCCGCTATTACAACAAATATAATTGTATCTGAATGTTGGCATTTGTCAATTGACAGCAAGAAAAAGCTGAAAAGCAGCTGTATTGGGCCGCTTTCCCAGCTTTTTAATCACGATTCAATTGAATTAGTACTTTTCCATGTACTGTTGCCGTTCCCAGTCGGACACGTGTTGACGGTAACTGTCGTATTCACGCGTCTTGGCTTCCATGAAGTTCTTGTAGAGGTGTTCACCCATGGAGCCCTTGATGACGTCATCGGCGGCCAGATCCTTCAGCGCATTGTGCAGGGTATCAGGCAGGTTAACGATTCCCTTCTCCTGACGTTCTGCCAGGCTCATCTGGTAGATGTTTTCGTCGATATTGTGAACTGGTGGCAGGTCGTTACGCAGACCATCCAGGCCGGCTTCCAGAACACTAGCGATGGCCAGGTATGGGTTAGCAGATGGGTCAGCAGACCGCAGTTCCAGCCGCGTCCCCATGCCCCGGTCGTTTGGAATCCGGACCAGTGGTGAACGGTTAGAAGTTGACCAAGCAACGTAAACTGGTGCTTCGTAACCTGGAACCAACCGCTTGTAGGAGTTAACGATTGGATCACAGATAGCAGTGAAGCTCCGGGCGTGCTTCATCAGACCGCCCAGGAAGTGGTAAGCAGTCTGGGAAAGCTGGTTCTTGTCGTTTTCATCGTAGAAGGCATTGTGACCGTCTTGGTCAAACAGGGACATGTTCAGGTGCATCCCGGAACCGTTAATCCCAGATAATGGCTTTGGCATGAAGGTGGCGTGGAGACCGTACTTCTTAGCAATGGTCTTAACAACCAGCTTAAAGGTCTGGATGTTATCAGCAGCCTCTAAAGCATCAGCATACTTGAAGTCAACTTCGTGTTGGCCAGGGGCAACTTCGTGGTGAGCTGCTTCAACATCAAAGCCCATCTTTTCCAATGCCAGGACGATGTCACGCCGGCAGTCTTCACCCCGGTCAGCAGGTTCCATGTCAAAGTAGTTTTCTTGGTCGTTAACCTTAGTGGTTGGGTTACCATTTTCATCAAGCTTGAAAAGGAAGAATTCTGGTTCTGGTCCAATGTTGAAGTCCTTGAAGCCCAGGGCCCGCATATCCTTCAGGACCCGCTTCAGGTTGTTCCGGGGATCACCGGAGAATGGCGTACCATCCGTGTTGTGAACACTGCAGATGACCCGGGCCACCTTACCGTGTTCCGCTCCCCATGGGAAGGTCAGCCAGGTGGACATATCTGGGTACAGGTACATGTCACTCTCTTCGATCCGGACAAAGCCATCGATTGATGAACCATCAAACATGATCTTGTTGTCCAGCAGCTTATCCAGTTGACTTACTGGCAGGTCAACACTCTTGATCGTTCCCAGCAGGTCGGTGAACATTACCCGCAAGAAACGAATGTCTTCATCTTTCACCATTTGACGAACTTCATCTTTTGTATATTCTCGCTTAGCCATTAAAATTCATTCCCTTTCAGTAAAAAGCCAGTTACGCTAAAGCATGCTGGTAACCGCAGCCTTAATTTTATTAAGTTATCAGTCCTGACGGCGATAACCGAACAATCAATTTTGGCATAGACCAATAAGCACTAAATGTTCGTAAAATCAGTCCACAATTACCTTTTCAATACGTTTTTAAGGATACCAATCCACCCTGAACAAGTCAATTGATATCAGAATTTTAAGATAATTAAAATCTTTTTGGCCAATCGGCTTTATTTAATTAACCACGACTGGACCAATTCGTTAATTTGTTCAGGCTGGTCTTTACCACTGACCAGGTCAAACCAGTGAACATCCATCTTGTTACGGAACCAGGTCAGCTGGCGCTTGGCATAGTGGCGTGAATCCTGCTTAACCTTGCGCACGGCTGTGGCCAGGTCAATTTCACCGGCAAAGTACGGGAAGAACTCATGGTAGCCGATCCCCTTCCCTGCTGGCAGGTCAGCACCATCATGGTCGTACAACCAGCGGGCCTCATCTAATAGTCCCGCCTTCATCATCAAGTCAACCCGCCGATTGATCCGGTCATACAGGACGGGGCGGTCAGTGGTCAGTCCAATCAGCAAAAAGTCATTGGCACTCTTTTGGTGGGGCTGGTCAGAAAAGCGCTGCCCAGTCTTCTCAATTACCTCCAAGGCCCGGATCACCCGGCGGAGATTCCCCTTCTCAATGTGCTGTTCGGCTACCGGATCTAGTTCTGCTAGGCGCTGACGGACATATGCTGCCCCCCGTTCCTCAGCGAGCTGGTTCCAGTGCTGGCGAATCTGAGCTGATTGACTGTCAAAGTGATCCTGTCCTAGGGTTAAGTTCTCGGTCAGGGTCTGCAGGTAAAAACCAGTCCCGCCAACCACTAGGGGCAGGTGGTCCCGACCAGCAATGTCTTCAATCGCCTGCTCGGCCTGCTGCTTAAACATGGCCGCAGAGTAACGCTCCTGAATGTCACAGATATCAATCAAGTGGTGGGGAACCCCCGCCATCTCAGTCGGGGTAATCTTAGCCGTTCCAATATCCAGGTGACGATAAACCTGCATCGAATCACCTGAAATTACCTCACCGTTGAAATGCTTGGCAAGGTCAATCGACAGGGCCGTCTTCCCCACCGCGGTCGGACCCACAATCGCAACTATCTTTGTCATTTTATTTTCTCCCACAATTTATAAATTATCGCAAAATTTACCGCAAATCACTGGTAAATCATACCTAAGTAAATCATAATAGAATTAACTAAATAACTAAAGGGGGAACTGTGTTATGAAACAATTCACTAAGGGTGTTTTCATTGGTGCTGCATCCACCATTGCCGCATTAGCGAGTGGGGCCTTGGCATTCCACAAGAAGGTCATCAAGCCAGTCGAAGAACAGGAAGAAAAGTTCGACGAGAACCGGCGGGCCGCTATTCGGAAGGGTCGTTCCGCTCATCAAATCTAATCTCAATTCAATAAAAAACAGGAGGCTGCATACAGTCTCCTGTTTTTTATTTTTAGTATTTAGCCTTCTTGGTCTTGCCATCCCAGCTGTTGTAACCACCCTTGAGGATGTACAACTTGTGGTAGCCGTGCTTGCCGAGAAAGGCCGCCGCCTGAGTACTGATGGCCATTCCCTGGTCGTACATGTAGACAGGCAGGTCTGGCCGCAGTTCCCCGTATTGCTGCCGCAGGTAAATGTATGGCAGGTTCCGGGCACCAAGAATATGGCCAGCCTTAAACTCATTCTCCTGCCGCAGGTCGATTACCTGGGCCTTCCGGATTCCTTTTTGGAATTCGTCTTCGTCCAAGACGGTTGCGTAGTGGTTACGCCGCCAGTATTGGAAAAGCCAGGTCAATAACCAGACCAGCAAGAGGATGATGATAACAGTGTTGAAGATTAATAATCCTTGACTAACTCCTAAGATCACGATCAGTTCGCCTCACTACTATTAATCGTTAGCAAATTGACGAGCCAATGAAGCTGCACCGATCACACCGGCATCGTTACCGAGTTCAGCCAGCTTGAGTTGAGTAGAGGTCCGCACAGTAGGGAAGGCGTACTTTTCAAAATTAGCCTTAACCCGCTTCAACAGGAAGTCACCAGCGGCAGAAACCCCACCACCAATAACAACAAATTCTGGGTTCAAGATGTTACTCAGGTTAGCGCAAGCCAGACCCAGGTAGTGGCAAACTTCGTCGACAACCTTGTTTGCCAGGTAGTCGTTTTCCTTAGCCAGGTCGAAGACGATCTTGGAAGTGATCTCGTCACCGTTGTCAATCATGGCCTTCAAGCGACTGTTGCCCTCGTATTCTTCAGCCTTATCTTGGGCAATGTGAACAACCCCAGTTGCGGAAGCGTATTGTTCCAGGCAACCACGGTTACCACAAGTACAAAGGTAGCCATCTGGTTGAACGATCATGTGGCCGACTTCACCACCGGCACCAACCAGACCGTGGATCAGCTTACCGTTGGCGATGATTCCACCACCAACACCGGTACCCAGGGTGATGAAGGCAACATCGTCACCTTCGTTACCGGCACCCTTCCAGCGTTCACCAAGGCCAGCCACATTGGCATCATTATCCAGGGCAAACTTCATGCCAGTACCTTCTTCGATGGCTTCCTTAACATTTTGGGTCGTCTTCCAGTTCAGGTTGTAGGCACCAACAACGGTCCCCTTGTCCCGGTCGATCGTTCCTGGAGTCCCCATTCCGATCCCGATGAATTGGTCCTTGTCCATCTTGTACAAGTCAAGGTGGTGGTTGATTGATTCAATGATGTCTGGGACAATGTGTGACCCTTCATCAAGGGTGTTCGTCCGAATTGACCACTTTTGTTGAATCTCACCGTTTTCCGTCAAAATTGCAAACTTGATGGTCGTACCACCAAGATCAACACCAAATAACTTCTTGTTTGCCATAATAATTCCTTTCTTGGGGATTAATACAGTTTCCCCGTTTGTTCTCGTTTCAATTCTTCACGATGTTCCTTACGCAGGACAATCTTTGCCTTCATGTAGGTCGATTGGTCAACAACACCCGCCTGGTGGAGGTTATCAAGTTCAATTGCCATCAGTTCAATGTCGTACAGGCGCTTGCCAACGTAGACAAAGACGTTGAATTCCTTGAGTAACTGTTGAACATCGTACAGCGTCCTAAATTCACGTGGAATCATTGCCATTCTATCAGCTCACTTCCAAAATCAGGACTAAGACACCGACTACCAACACTATAGCACTCAGCCACCGCTTGCTCTTCGCTACCGGACCAATCTTTGGTGCGGCCACGACATAGGCCATCAGGAAGCCGGCGAACAGGCCCCCAATGTGTCCCGCTAGGTCAATACCGGGAACCAGTAAATCGGTTCCAACGTTTAACAGTACCAGGATCAGAAACTGACGGCTGAGTTGACGAATCGCCAGGTTCTCCCGGAAGGACTCACCCAGCATTAGAAAGGCCCCAAACAGACCGAAGATTGCCGTGCTGGCACCAGCCGCCAAGCTGCCGGATAACCAGTAAGCACTGCAGAGGTTCCCGACAATCGCACTGACAAAGTAAATGACCAGCATCCGCCAGTGACCAAAGAGCTGCTCAATGTAGAGACCCAGGAAATACAGGGTCAAGCTATTGATCAGCAGGTGGGTAAAGCCAATATGGACAAAGACCGGGGTGATCAAACGCCACCACTGTCCCGCCCGCAAGAGCTCTGGTTGAAGTGCTCCAAAGCGAACAAGGACTGCCGGGTTGGTCGAACCACCCGCCAAGGTCATCGCCAGGTACACCAGAACCTGGATAGCCACCAGGATAATGGTAACGGGCGCCAGAGACCACGTATTCCGCGATCGCATCTGCTAGCACTCCGCCAAGGTCAATACCTTAGCAATCTGCTGGTCATGCTCATCCGGTTGCCATTCACCGTTATCAGCAAGCTGGGTCGGTAAAGCCAGCGCAACCGTGTCGCCATGGTACTTGCTCAGGTAACGGTCATAGTAACCGCCACCGAAGCCGAGCCGCTGCCCATCTTGGGTAAAGGCCACGCCAGGGACCACCATTAGGTCAATCTCGTCAGGGCCAAATACGCGACCGTCCGCTGGCTCCAGAACACCAAAGGAGCTCTCCTCAAAATTAGTACTCTCTGTAATTTCGACGAACTCCATCTGCCGTTTAGGAAGGGTCCGGGGAACTACCACTGTCCGTCCCTCATGACGGGCGTGCAGTAGAATAGGGGCCGTGTCGATCTCAAACGACTGGCTAAGGGTCAACGCCACCGTTTTGGCGCGCATCCACTCTGGCTGGTTGAAAAGCATCGATGTTAAACGTTTCTCTTCGCTAAGACGTGTATTAAGATCTAACTGCTGCAGACGCGCAATGTACGCCTGCCGCAGCTCATTCTTGGAATACGCCATTATTCTCATATCTCCCCTTTATACAAAATGATAAACGGTTACAAGAATACATTATTACAGGTCCGCCTATTTTTTGCAAGCGTTTTTTCACTAGGTGAACCTATTCACAGCTTTTGGCCACTTCGAAGGTTAATTTTCTTGGGCCGTAATTCGGCGTATAAAAAAACCAGTAAATGCTTAAAAGCAATTTACTGGTTTGATGAACTAAGTAAGACTACTTAGTTTCGCGGTGTAATGTCACCTTGCGTTCCCGTGGGCAGTATTTCTTTAATTCAAGCCGGTCGGGATTGTGACGACGGTTCTTGCTAGTTAAGTAAGTCCGCTCGTGGCATGAAGTGCATTCAAGGGTAATGTTGACACGCATGAGTTCTAACCTCCAAACTTTATTTGATCTTAATTGGTTATTTATCGTAACCCTAACTCGTACAACTATATCATTTATTAATTGGTTTGGCTAGTGATTTGGCAAAGTTTGTTAAGGAAATTACCTTGACAGTTGATTTATTCACCGTCTGTAAAGCCCTTTGGTGACTGAACCATCTTCCAGTAAGCCTGGAAAATCTGCTTGGTCATCGTCAGGTTAGCTTCACCATCACTGTTCGTACAACCAGGAATGGCTAAGGCAACCACGACCTGTGGATCATTCGATGGTGCATAACCGGCGAAACTCAGGGTCGTCGTCTTATGACCTTCCGAAACCGTTTCGGCCGTCCCGGTCTTCCCGGAAATTGACGGCTTAACGCTGGCCAACGGCTTACCAGTAATGTAAGTGTTGGAACCGTGAACCACTTGGTAGAGTCCTTGGTGAACCACGTCAAAGTATGACTTTGGTGCCGGAATTACCTGTTGAACCTGTGGCTGAGTCGTGTACTCTACTGGTCCCAGCTTACCATTGCTTTGGGTTCCCCGAATTTCCTTAACAATGTAAGGACGCATCCGGTTACCACCATTGGCAATGGTTGACATGTACTGGGCAAGTTGAATAGTGGTGTAACCATCATAGTTCCCGTAGGCCAAGTCCAGTGCCGAACCAATGTGCTTCAAGTCAGATGGACCAGTGTAACCAGTCGTCTCCCCTGGCAGGTCCACCCCAGTCTTTTGACCAAGGCCGAACATATTGAAGTAGTATCTTTCCTTAGCAAAGATACTTGGTTTCAGCGTCATTGGGGCGTTGTCATGGTAGTCCATTCCACCTTCCTTCATGATCAGTTGCATCATGTAGGAGTTTGAGGAAACTTCCAAGGCCGTTGGGGCATTGACCGCCATGTCGGCCGAACCACCATGGTTAAACCAGGAACTCTTGGCCGAGATTCCTTCCACCTTAATTGGCCGATCGACCAGGGTATTGTTGGTAGGCGTAATGACCTTACTCATCAAGCCTCCCATCACTGTAGCAGGCTTAACAACGGACCCCATCGTGATTGGGTGGTTGATGGCCCCAATCTGGTCATCGGTTTGTTTACCAGTCTTCGGGTCCCGGTCAATTCCGGCCATCGCCAGGATTGCCCCAGTGTGCGGGTTCATAACCACTGCATATACTCCAGAGGAGTAGGCATTCCCTGAAGCAGCATAGTTGTCCTTCAGGATCTGTTGAACCCGCTGCTGGAACTTGGAGTTAACCGTCAGGACCAGGTTGTCACCCTTTTTACCAGGGTACTTAACAACTTCCTTGGTAACGTTATTACCATTCGTCGTAACCTCGGTCTGTGACTTAGAACCAGCTAAGGTTGCCTGGTATTCCTGTTCGAGGTAACTCTGGCCCACACTATCGTTCCGGGAGTAACCCTGGGAAAGCAGGCTGTTAACCTCATCACTTGGCAAACC
>CAMFOZ010000061.1 GCA_945971245.1 uncultured Lactobacillus sp. | reverse complement strand
AAATCATACGCTAAGGCTTTCTAATTTACACAAACTTCTTGACACTCTCTAATTTCTGAATAAAGTCCTTCGCAGAGTAGTGACTCAACTGATCGAATGATTTAGCAGATTCAGGACGATCGGTGATTACTCCACTAGCAATGACCTGGTCGTTGACTCCCTTTAACTGTTGCCAGTTAGTGAGGGTAGTGTAGATGACTGGAGCCACGTTGAGTTTCGCATCTTTGGCAAAACCAACGATTTGATACTTCTGCTGACTAGAATTTAGCCGAACTCGATCGCCAATGCGGTAACCCTTAGCCTGCAATCCTTCATCGACCACAATCTGGTGCGCCCCCTTGGCCTGGTGCCCGGCTACCAGTTTGATCTTATTCTTAGCAATAAACTGCTGGCGGTCTAAACCGATTACCTGGGCATTTTCCTTCAGCTGCTGATGATGACCGACCCTGGTGACCACTACCGGGACCTGGCCAACTAGAGCCTCATGGTCATTCAGACCGCCCGTTGGCAGTTGATCCTTAGTAACCATCGAGGCGCTCAGGCTACCGTTGGCATTTTTGTTAAGGAAAACCGTTTGGGTCCCCCAGGAATTGATGGCTGCCTTGTTCTCGTCAGCGAGTCCAAGCATCATCCCCATCAGAATGAAGACCAGGTAACTGATCATCATGATCATGAGGGTAATCAGAGCATAGCGGAACTTAGCGTGCTTGATTTCCTTTAACGCTAGAAACATTTTTTATCACGAACTTTCTGTATAATTCGGTGGATAGTGACACTGCGTCACCATTAGTTTACTTTCAATAGTGACACGGTGTCAATGGCAATGTTGCTGGTGTTGACCATTTCTTAACCGCGCCTTAAATTAATTTGCGGTATACTGATTATATTTAATTACTACATTGGGAGACATTTTCATGAAACACATCCGGGCCTGGTGGCCGTTCTCCCTCCTCGTCTTTGGCTGGGAGATCAATACCATTATCTGGTCACCACAACTGCCCTATATCAAGTATGCACACAATGACCTCGCGATGGTCGGCAGTCAGCTTCTCCATAGCGGGACCATTGTTCTTTTCCTAATTGTTTTACTCGCAGTCGGCGCGGTTTTAGCACGACAATCGTTCCGCCTTGCACGGACTATCAAGCTATGGCTCTACACCATCCTAACTGCCTCTGGAGTGGTCCTTGTTGACTGGCTAGTCTTCAACCAGTTTAACTACCACCGCTTATACAACGCACTGTTACCCATCAGCCGTAACGTGGCGCCGCTCGCCACCGCAGTAATTATCGCCAGCGGCCTTCTCCCCTGGCTACGTACCAAGGTTAATCGATCGGGGGCCCTCGTTGGTATTACTCTGCTGGTCCTACCGTTTGCGGCGACGTCCCTCTTTAACCAGGACATGTTTGGCCTGCTGAAGGGAAACTCAGTTACCTTTTATTTACTGATCCTGACGATTGGTGCCTTGGCTGATCAGTTAAATACCAATCGACGGACCACCATCAAGTGGCTGAGTGCCGCCCTCGTTGTCAATATTCTGTTGGTCACTATCATGCCTGATGCCGCCTTCCAGACACACGCCGCCATGCTTACCGCGGGCCGTTTCACCACCCCGACCTTCCTGCCAACCGTCGTTATTGCGGTCTGTGCTTTCACCCTGTTTGCTAAGCAATTAACCCGCTTTACCACGGCGGTCAGCCACCCTAGCTACTTTTTGACTGGCCTGGCTGTCCTGTTCAGCGATCCCGTTGCTATCAGTCGGGCGATCAAGCTGACCAAGGCCGCTCCTAATCTAATCGGCCAGGTTGCGGTGATCCTAGTCCTGGTAATCTTAGGAATGGCCATCGCTGCTATTCTTCCTTCACTAGCCAATTGGCTGCAGTCCCGTTGGCAACTCAGTGACCGGGTCAACCATTGCTTTACAACCACTGCCAGCCACCCCGCTGACCAGCAGCTGGTGACGGTCGGCCGGCGAGTTGCAACTGCCGTTTGGCACCGCTGGCCTAGCCTGCTGGCATTCCTGGTGGCCTACGTTCTGGCTGACCTCTCCATCTATTACATGGGCAACCACACCTTCTTCGTTAAGCAGTCAATGCTGTTGCTGACGACCTTCCTGATTTTTGTAACCTTTAAGGCCCTCCAGGCACTGACTAATCGTTACTGGTTGTCACTGTTGGTTACCGGGATGAGTAATGTCATCTGGATTATCGCCAATATCCAAAAGATGAACCTGCGAAACGAACCTATCCTGCCTTCTGAGCTGGCAATGATCGACGACCTTGACAGTCTGCTCAAGATGATTGATTACCACCTACTTATCTATAGCGGCATTGCTATCGTGGTTGTTATCGTGGCCATCATCGCGCTAGAACACTACAATCGCGCCCAACGGCTCACCTGGCCATGGCGGCTTTTCTGGTTAGTCCTCGCCATCTGTGTCTTCGGAAGTTCGGCCTTTTGGAATCATCACGGTTCCCGGATGCAGACCATTATGACCGGGTTGGACGATCAACCACACTTTATCCACCAGGCGGTCGGTGCTAAACAAAACGGCCCAACTGTCCAGTTCCTCAATAACGTTGATATCACGGTCATGACGCGGCCCCACGGCTACTCTAAAGCCACCATGGACCGGATCAGTCGTGAGTACAGTCAAACTGCTCGCCAGATCAACGCCACGCGAACTAATCAGCTGAAAGATCAAACCATCATCTTCAACTTGAGCGAGAGTTTCGCCAACCCCGACCGGGTTCCTGGCGTCACCCTCAAGGCCAATCCGATTCCGAAGATCGACCACATCAAAAAGCAGACAACTTCCGGGATCATGATCAGTTCCGGTTATGGTGGCGGGACCGCCGACATGGAGTATATGACCCTGACCGGATTTGCGATGTGTAACTTCGCCCAAACCCTCTCAACTCCATACACCCAGTTGGTTCCTTACCTCAAACATAACCCAACAATCGTGCAGAGCTTCAAGTACGCGGCAGCTATCCACCCGTACTCCAAGAAGTTCTACGACCGGGGCACCGACTACCCGAAGTTCGGCTTCAAGAAGTTCTCCTACCTGGGCAGCAAGCAGTACCCAATCAGACACCAGAAGAAGATCGACCGGAATACTTATATGTCTGACCAGACGGCCTACGCCAACACCCTTGACCAGCTCAAGGATCACCACGGGGCCCAGTTCATCAACCTGGTCACCATGCAGAATCACCTGCCATACAACAACCTCTATAACGGGATCAATCGTTTTCACGCCACGGTCGGTGACGGGACGGATCCCGCACAGGTTGAGAACTATGCGATGGGGATCCACTATACCGACGCGGCGGTGGAACACTTCATCAAGGAAATCAACAAGATTAACCGGCCAATTACCCTGGTCTTCTACGGGGACCACCTTCCTGGGATCTACCGGAACAGCATGAAGAAGGATGGTCTAAAGCTTCACGAGACCGACTACTTCATCTACTCCAACCCGGCAGCTCAGCGGCAAGGAGCACGAAAGTTGACCCGTTCAACGCACTACGTCGGCCCGAACGACTTCATTGCGATGGCGGCCGAGCAGACTAACTCCCGTGTCACTCCGTACCAGGCAATGCTTACTAGGCTCTACCACGAGCTCCCCGCCTACGCACTGAGTACCCAGCAAAACGGAACTAACAGTTTTAATTCGGCTCCTGAATACGTCAACCAGCAGGGTAAGGTAGTTAACTACAGCTCCTTCACTAAGAAGCAGAAGAAGTTGTGGCACGACTACCAACTTGTTCAGTACGACATCACGGCCGGCCACCACTACCTCCTTAAAACCAATATGATGAAATAAGATCCACTTCGGGGTCATGGCATAACCATGGCCCCGAAGTTTTTTAGTCTGCTTTTTCTTATTTTGCGTACCCGCCAAACAGCTCATAAATATTTTTTAAATGTTTTTAAGAGTTTCTAAAGCCAATTTTGGAACCGCTTAATTGTTGTCAACCACCGAATTAGTCAATAAAAATCGTAGCATTTTTACCCTTCTAAACGCCGTTATATCGGCAATCTTCAGTTGCATTGTATAAATTTTTATGGTAGCCTAACAAAGTATTCGAATTAAGTTAATTTTGGTTATCAATCATGTTAACAAAATAAGATGAAAGGTGGATTTGGCGTGGATAACACAAAAAATCAGCACCGTAAGCATCACTTGATTGAGTATGCTAACGGGAAGTCTCTAGAAGAAATCAACGGTACCGTTGAAGTCCCTCATGGTAAGGGATTCTGGCGAACATTATTTGCCTACTCTGGCCCTGGTGCATTAGTCGCCGTGGGTTACATGGATCCTGGTAACTGGGCAACTTCAATTACCGGTGGGCAAAGCTTCCAATACACCCTGATGACTACCATCTTGATCTCAAGTTTGATTGCGATGTTACTTCAATACATGGCGGCTAAACTCGGGATCGTGAGTCAAATGGACCTCGCTCAGGCAACACGGGCGCGGACCGGTAAAGCATTAGGGATTATTCTTTGGATCATGACCGAGTTAGCGATCATGGCGACCGATATTGCCGAAGTTATTGGTGCGGCGATTGCCTTAAACCTGCTGTTCCACATTCCGTTGATCCCATCAGTCTTCATTACCGTTCTTGATGTTTTAGTTCTGCTATTATTGACGAAGATTGGTTTCCGGAAGATCGAAGCAATTGTTGCCTGCCTGATTCTGGTTATTCTGTTTGTCTTTGCCTACCAGGTAGCCCTCTCTAACCCTAACTGGGGAGCTGCTTTCATGGGTCTCTTGCCTTCAACCAAGGCGATTGCCCAACACCCTGAAATCGGTGGAATTACTCCATTGAGTGGTTCTCTGGGGATTATTGGGGCGACGGTTATGCCGCACAACCTGTACTTGCACTCCGCAATTTCTCAAACGCGGAAGATCGATCACAACGACCTCGACAGCATTCGGCAGACCGTTCGGTTCACAACTTGGGACTCCAACATTCAACTTTCCTTGGCCTTCGTTGTTAACGCCCTCCTGCTGATCATGGGTGTGGCCGTCTTCAAGTACGGTGCCGTTAAGGATAGTTCATTCTTTGGTCTCTATGATGCCTTGAATAACACTTCCATGCTTAGCAACCCAATCCTGATTGCCGTCGCTAAGTCTGGTATCCTTTCAACCCTGTTTGCCGTTGCCCTGCTGGCTTCTGGTCAAAACTCCACCATTACTGGGACCCTGACTGGTCAGGTGATCATGGAAGGTTTCGTCCACATGAAGATGCCACTCTGGGCTCGGCGGCTGGTTACCCGTCTGATCTCCGTTATTCCTGTGCTGCTCTGTGTTGGAATGACTTCTGGCGAATCCACCATCCAGCAACACACCGCATTGAACCTACTGATGGAAAATTCACAGGTCTTCCTGGCCTTTGCCCTGCCATTCTCAATGCTGCCACTGCTGATGATGACCAACAGTGAAGTTGAAATGGGTGAATTCAAGAACCGGCCTTGGGTTAAGGTCTGTGGTTGGGTCTCCGTTATTGCGTTGACCTTCTTGAACCTCTACAACTTGCCAGCAACCTACGAAGGCTTCGGTGTTTGGTCCAAGGGTACCTCTGACGTCCTCGCATACATAACGATCATCGTCATTCTGGTCCTGTTAGCTTGGACCTGTGTTGAACTTTACCGTGGTGACAAGCGTTTTGCCGCTGAAGGCCGTGGTTTCGGTCAACAAGAAGAAAAGATGAAAAACTCCGCTAAGGACTAATATTTACTATTACCTAACCTAACTCCAAAAGGGAATTGGCAAACGCCAATTCCCTTTTGATCGTTTAAGCTAACTAGATCATGCTATAATAGTGACTAACACAGTACTGTTCTGAATGAGGTGAACACGTTGAACAACAACCAAGACAAGGATAAGAAGCCCTTAAGCCGGGTCGAATTATACGATACCCCTAAGCCGGGTGATAAAAAGAAGAAGCGGCGGTCTTCTATCTTTGATAATCTCAAACGACAAGAGCAAAATAATTCCCGGCCGCGGCCAAGCAAAAAAAATAAACCATACCATCCTGGTTCAAAGCACCGCAACCACCGGACTTTCAAGGTCCTCCTGGGCATTTTGCTAGCGGTTCTCTTGGTAATGATCATTGTATTCATGGTCAAACAACAGAATCCGGTCAACACGAATGACGATGATGCTACAACTGTTTCGACTAGTTCGAGTTCAAAGAAGAAACGGCGTAGTAGCAGCCATAAACACCACCGGAAGCACCATTCCACTAGTGATGATAGTGATAGCTATGGTACGGATACTAGTGACTCTTATTTCTCCACAGTACCAAGCAGTAGCCAGGATAGCCAATCCACTCACCGTCAATCAACAACGACGAATAATGGTACCCAACGGCAGGAGACAAACAATAACCAGCCAGCTCAAAGCAATAACCAGCAGCCGGCTTCCAATAATAATCAGTCTTCTAACACTACTACTCAGCAACGGCCAGCAAGTGAACCAAGTCCGTCACAAGGCAACCATTCAGGTGAACAGAGTGGTAGTCAGCCGCAACCAGCTCAGCCATCTGCACAAAAAAATTAACAAAAAAGGGTTGCTAAGTTTCTCGACCGTGCTATAATCATAGGCAATCAAAGGATATGTCAAGTGATGACCTCCTACCAGGGAGTCGGTGCCATGGCTGGAAGCACCGTTGGAGTGATTTGTCACATTGATACCACCTTTTTGAATTACTAGCCGAGATAAGGCTGGTCGGGTCGTGTCCGTTACCACACCATAGAGAGGAATTTTTGATATTCCTGAACATGGGTGGAACCACGCTAATTTATGACAATTAACGTCCCTAACGCTTACCAATTTAGTAGGCGTTAGGGACGTTTTTGATTTTTTATAAGGGAGAGATCATTATGGCTCAAGTCGCAGTTATGTCACCCAATGGATCTGTTAAAAAGATCGACCGGGACTCAGAAGAAGGTTTACAAGCGCTCCGCAAATTGTCTGCTTTGATGCTTAAGGCCGCTTTACAACAAGAATTTAAGGGTATTCGTCTTGGTGAAGCCGTTGCGGACGACGATGGTTTCCACGTTGACTCCGACAAGGACGATCAACAAGTTTCCGCTGATGAATTACCAGCATTAGAAGACGTCATCAAGGGGATGGCCAAGGATGACGTTAAGGTTGAATTTGCCGAAGTTGCTGTTGATGACGCCCTGGCTGGTGTTAAGGATGACAAGTTCTCCACTGAACTGATTAACGAAAACGCCAAGGACGGCAAAGTTGCTATGTACAAGCTCGGCGACACCATGGCAATCGCTGACCAGGACATCCTGGTTTACGGTGATGTCGTTAAGAACCTCAAGCTCCTGTCCGTTGCCGGTGCTTACTGGAAGGGTATGTCATCTAACCCAATGCTCCAACGGATCTACGGGACTGTCTTCTACAAGAAGGATGCCCTGGCTGATGACCTGAAGAAGCGTCAAGAAGCTCGTGAACGTGACCACCGGGTAATCGGTAACCAACTCGATCTCTTCTTCGTTGATCCAAAGGTCGGTGCCGGTCTGCCATACTGGATGCCAAAGGGTGCTACGATTCGTCGGACCATCGAACGTTACATCATCGACCGGGAAGTTGCTGATGACTACAAGCACGTTTACACCCCAGTTCTGATGAACCTGGATGCCTACAAGACTTCTGGTCACTGGGAACACTACCGTGACGACATGTTCCCACCAATGGACATGGGTGACGGTGAAATGCTTGAACTGCGGCCAATGAACTGCCCAAGTCACATTCAAATCTACAAGCACCACATTCGTTCTTACCGTGATCTGCCACTGCGGATTGCCGAACTTGGGATGATGCACCGTTACGAAAAGTCTGGTGCCCTCTCCGGTCTGCAACGTGTTCGTGAAATGACCTTGAACGACGGCCACACCTTCGTTGCCCTTGACCAAATCCGGTCTGAATTCGCCAAGATCCTGAAGCTGATCATGTCCGTCTACGAAGACTTCGACATCACCGACTACAGCTTCCGTCTCTCCCTGCGTGATCCAAAGAACACCAAGAAGTACTACGCTAACGACGAAATGTGGGAACGGTCCCAGAGCCTGCTGAAGGCCGCCATGGATGACCTGAACCTCGACTACTACGAAGCTGAAGGTGAAGCTGCCTTCTACGGTCCAAAGCTGGATATCCAAACCAAGACGGCCCTCGGCAACGAAGAAACCATGTCCACGATTCAACTGGACTTCATGCTGCCTGACCGCTTCGGCCTGACTTACGTTGGTAAGGACGGTAAGGAACACATGCCAGTTATGATCCACCGTGGTGTTGTTGGTACGATGGAACGGTTCGTTGCTTACCTGACCGAAATTTACAAGGGTGCCTTCCCAACCTGGTTAGCCCCTGAACAAGTTCACATCATCCCAGTTAGCGATGATAACCACGGTGCTTACGCCGATGAACTTGCTAAGAAGATGAAGGCCGCTAATATCCGGGTTGTTGTTGACCACCGGAACGAAAAGATGGGTTACAAGATCCGTGAAGCCCAGACGCAAAAGGTTCCATACACCCTGGTTGTCGGTGACGACGAAATGAAGAGCAATGGTGTCTCCGTCCGGAAGTACGGTGAAAAGGAACAAAACGAAATGAGCCAGGACGACTTCATGAACGAAATCCTTGCTGATATCGCATCCTACTCCCGTAAGAAGTAATATCTGAACATTAACTTATTAAAGGCCCCTGCCAACGGAATTTCTGGCAGGGGCCTTTTCGTTACATTATCCCGCTATCATATACTATTTTATACACATTGACTTGATAAGATGATAATATAAAAGTGAAAGGAGTGACTTTTATGGCACAGATTAACATTAAGGTCGATGACCAACTGAAGAATGACGTTAGTAAGATCTTCGCTGAAATGGGGTTAGACCTCACCAGCGGAATCAAGGTTTATCTTAAACGTGTTCAGCAAGACCAGAAGATTCCATTTGAAATTAAAGGAACCCCTAACATTGACGAGGTTGCCCAACAGTACCGCGCCGGGAATCCTGAAGTTGTTACCCGGTTAAACAAACTACTGTCAATCCTGGCAGGACCAGATGACGGTACTACTGGTATCGGTGGCAGTGTCCTAAAAGCCACTAGCCACCAGAAGAATGATCGACCTGGCGGTATTGGCCAGGGAATCCTCAACAACACCCATGATTAAAAAGAAACGGATCTGGATAAAAAATCATCCAGATCCGTTTTTATTTTAAATGCCGGGCCACTGACAGCGCCGAATATCAACGTGGTTAGCATCTTTGAATGGAATCCCCTCGGCCGCCAGCATTGGGCCCTGATCGATCCACCCGGGAACTAACCGACCAGTGGCAGTCACAACCCGGTGACAGGGGTGTTTGCCGTAGCCACCAGACTTCCCGAGGGCTTTCCCCACCAGGCGGGCATTCCGGGGCCGCCCAATCATCCGGGCGATCTGCCCATAGGTAGCTACTCGCCCGAGGGGAATGAGGTCGACGATGTTTAATACATCATGCATGAAATTCTCATCAATCTTAGTCATCAGCATCACTTCCCAGGCGCGGCAGCAACAGAAAGATTATTAAACCGATAATGAAGAGGACGCTGAGCGAGGCTGCACCGATCGTTGACTTCCCCGTCCACTGGGTAACTAGCCCCACGATTACCGGTCCTAAGATCGCGGAAAACTTACCAAGGATGTTGTAGAAGCCAAAGAACTCACTGCTGGAGTTTTTCGGGATCAGTTGACCAAAATAGGAACGACTCAACGCCTGCAGGCCACCTTGACTCGTTCCGACCAGAATCGCCAGGATCCAGAAGTCGGTCAGCGTAGTCAGGCGCAGGGCATCGAGACAAATGATCACGTAAACGATGATCCCCACCAGGATTGCAGTCCGGTTAGAGGTTACTCTCGCCAGCCAACCATAAAACAGGGAGAACGGGAAGGCGATCAGCTGAACTACCAGGAGGACCATCATCAGCATCGTCGTTTCGACTCCCATGTCCTTACCGATCGCGGTGGCCATCGTGAAAATCGTGTCGACCCCATCAATGTAGAAGAAATAGGCTACCAAGAACCAGGTGATCTGCCGGTAATGGCGAATATGACGGAAGGTCTGATTTAACCGGCGAAAGCTATCCCGCAGCGGGTGACTCACAGCAGCTACACTGTAATGTTGCTGACCGTGAGCAAGCAACGGCCAGCCGAAGATCACCCACCAGACAGCTGCAATGACGAAACTAAACTTAGCAATCCCATAGGCAGATAACAGGCCATTGAAGCCGTGCGTTAGTTGGGCAGCCAAGAAGACAATGAAGGCGATCACGCCACCGAGATAGCCCATCCCGTAACCGGTTGAGGAGACTAGGTCCATTCGCCCATTCGGGGCTACATCGGTCAGGAAACTATCATAGAAGAGGTTCCCTCCGGAGTAACCAATGATGGTCAAGACGTACATGAAGAGCAGCCATTGCCACTGGCTAGCCGGTACTAGGGCCAGGCCAAGCGTCAAAATAATTGCTGGCCAGGTGAAGGTGTTCAACCACCGCCGCTTGGCATTCGGGTAATCAGCTAGGGCCCCCAGGAGCGGTGCTAATAGTGAGACCACCAGGGTACCGAAGCTGTTGGCGTAACCCCAGTAGGCCGTTGAATCAGCCGCACTGACGCCCGCCTGCTGGGC
>CAMFOZ010000060.1 GCA_945971245.1 uncultured Lactobacillus sp. | reverse complement strand
ATTGGTCAGTGCTATTTATTTCAGCTTAGTGGCTAACTTATTCTTGAAATTTAGATTTTGTTTCTGTGTAAGGTAAATTAGCCAAATTTAATAATATTTTCTGCATAGTTAAAAGCGATGTTCGCTATCAAGCTTTATTCAAGGAACGTAATAGTGATAGTATGCCACTGTTTCCTCCTAGCAGCTCTTTTAAGGCTCTTAGAGCCCATAATGATTAATTATATCAATTCACCTCTAACCGTCCTAAAATATGCTAATTTTGTGAAATTAGGGATACCATCAGCCATAACATCAAAGCTAAAAAGAAAAAGACCAGATGAATTTAATCATCTGGTCTTTCCTTTTGCCGATTATTTAATTGTCATGGGCTAATTTTGATATTTAAGGAGGATCAAAATTTAGTTTTCACCGTAACGTTTCTTCCGCATCGGCAAGCTTGCGGTACCAACAACACCAAGAGCAAGCAATCCAAGCAAGGCAGCTACGTCCTCGTCCTTGTTACCAGTTTGTGGTAATGCTTGTTGCTTTGGCTGTGGTTCAGATACAGGTTCAGGTGTTGCAACCTGAGGCGTTGCAGCTGCCATTACTGGTTGAGCTGGAGTTGCAGGTGCTGGCGTTGCCTTTGGGGTCTCAGCAGGCGTAGGAGTCTTAGCTGGAGTCTCCTTAGGAGTCTGCTTTGGAGTCTGCTTTGGAGTTTCCTTAGGCTGGTCAGTATGCGTCTTAACGGTGTTGGAAATGTAGTCCTTACCGTTAATGGTGTTGGTGTACTTGTTGTATACGTCACCGGCCTTGATCCGCTTCATGTTCAGGTAGGCACTTGCTCCGAAGCCACCCTTGCTGAAGTCAATTTGGCTTAAGAAGCTCTTGTCGAACTCAATGTCAACAGAACCGTTCTTAGTGTCAATAGTCTGTAACGTGTACTTCCGTACATCGGTACCCTTCTTAAGAACGGTACCATCCTTCAACGTTACGTCGGTATCCAACAATACGCTGTATTGGCCGTTGTATTGATCATGTACCTGATCGTAATCGTCCTTGAAACCGTATTGAGTTAATGGAGTACCTAAGTTCTGTGGCAACATGCCACCAGTCAGCTTGTAATCAAAGGTTTGATTCAGGCTGATGTTAGAACCATCAAGGCTCTTCTGGTTGTCAACAGAAACAACAACATCCTTGTGGACGTTAATCTTTTGAACATTGTTGGATACGATATCCGTCTTAGCAACATGGCCAAATTCCATCTGGTATGCTTCGTTGGAGTAATTACCTTCAAAGGCGTCCTTGACGGTCATTGGAGCCTTAATCGTTAAGCTTTCGCCAGTTTGTACATAGTCCTTGAAGAACTGTGCTGGGTTGTCAGCAGACCATACGATGAATGCACCTTTTGGAGTGATGCCATCTTTCTTCAACAGGTCTTGAACAGTGGCAGGAGCATCCGAAAGGTTCTTGTATACCTTTACAGAAACACCCTTAACTGCTTGACCATCAGATTTGGTGAGTGTGAACCGTGCTGGGTCAGCATCTAAGGCATCTTCTGGATAATCGTCAACGAAGTAGAAGCCTTGGTTAATCTCGTCATCACTGGCGTCAATGCCCTTGAATTGGTCAAGGTCCCAAGTCATCTTGTAATCGTTGACTGAACCAGGCAGGACAGCCTTACCATCGATGTTTACTCCTTCGTCATTCAAGTCTTCCTTGACTGGCTTAGAAACATCTGGAGTAGTGTTAGTAACCTCGTTAGACTGCGTTACGTTATGGTTAGTGTAGGCAGTGAACTGGTTCTTAATACTCTTGTTATTACCGATAGCCTTTACAAAGAGGTCGATAATCGGAGTGCTTTGAAGCTTGTCCTTAGTCTGGTTGTACATTGCTAGCAACGTATCGCCATCTGTGAAGGTTAATTCCTTACCGTTCTTGGTCATTTGGATATCCTTCGTAACATCTTGCAACTTACCGCTTGCATCAGCCAAGAATGCCTTGAAGCCAACATATTCTACATTATCGTCCAAAGCATCCTTGATTACATGAGATGTAATATCCTCAGCACGGTTTGCAGGCAGGCTGTTAGTTGACAGTGGGTAGGTCAGCAATTGACCATCAGCAACTAACTTACCATTTGCAGAAGCAGGAGTATCACCGGTTACTTCACCAACCTCGACGTCCTTAGTTGCTTTAGGCGTCCAGGTAACAATCTTCGTAGGCGGAACATCCGTGGTTGAAGTGTCAACGGTTACTTGACCACTATTTTGGAGTACCTTACCGCTCTGAACATCATTGTTGATCTGGAACGTGGTTACAAAGGTAGCAGTACCACCGTTGACCTTAGATGCGTCCTTCCGGGTAGCAACAACCTTACCGTTTTCGTTAGAGATATTGTACTCGTCAGTTACATCTTTGCCGTTCTCTAATACAGATGCCTTAACTAACTTAACATCGTTAGCAAATGCTGAGTAGTTATCGGTGATCTGGAATTGTGATAATGGCTTTGCCAAGTTAGATGGCATGTTAACTGAGATTTGAGCCGTTGCCTGATCACCACTGATGTAAATCTTGTTATCTGTTTGAGCATTGTTAAGTACCCAGTGCTTTTCGCCTTGTGGCTTGTAGGTGACAATCTTTGGAGTGTTGGTTGGAACTGTGTTCTGGTTGATCGTAGCAGAACCGGCGTTTACCAAGTCGGTATCAGTCTTAACATCATCATGGATCTTGAAGTCAACGTTTAATTGAGCATTGCCACCCGGAGTTGTAGAGGCGTCCTTCCGAGTTGCAGTAATTAAGCCGTCCTTATTCGTGATGTTGTACAGGCTGGTTACATCTTGACCATTTTCAAGTACTTGTGTCTTAACTACATCAACGAGAGTAGCAAACTTGGAGTAGTCGTCAACTATCTGGAAGTTGGTCAATTTGTCGGACAGAGTGCTTGGATCGGGAAGAGTTGTAGTTACTTGTGCATGAGCAGATGAGCCATCGACGTAAACCTTACCATCGACAACCTGACCTCCTTCAACCCAGTGTTTGTTATCTTCTTGAGTGTAGGTAACAATGTCTGGGTGGTTGGTAGGTACAACTTCATCGTTGATCGTACCGGAACCGTAGTTAGTAAGCTTAGTACCTGATGGTACGTCCTTATTAACTTGGTAGTGAATGACTAGTGAAACTTGACCGCCGTTGTTAGAAGCTTGGTTTTGCTCGTTGCTGCTACTTGCAACGCCATTCTTAAAATTTGAGTCGTTTGCAACAGACTTACTGTTGGTCGTTCCATTGACATTAACTGCAGCTAAGCTTTGGAAGAGTGCTGGGTTAACGGCAGCAGTCTTACCTTGGATAGCCATAGTAGCTAAGGAAGCCTGGTTCAGGTTGTTGTTAACGCCGTTTGGATCCTTCCGAGTAGCAATTACGTGGTTGTTTTCAACTGAGATGTTGTATTGGCTGGTTACATCTTCACCGTTTTCGTAAACGTGAATATCCTGAATAGATACCTTGTCAGCGAACTTGGAGAAGTCATCGATCAGCTGAATCTTGGTGAACTTGCCACCCATTTCAGACCGTTTTGGCAGAGTCATGTTAACACGAGCAGTTACCGTATCGCCGTTGATAGTAACCTTACCATCAACAATCTGGCCTTCATTGTTCAACCAGTGCTTGTCAGTATCTTGCTTGTAGGTAACAATCGTCCGGTTTGGAGTAGGAACAGTTTCGCTGTTGATAGTACCAGAACCGCCATTGACAAGCTGAGTGTTAGACGGAACATCAGTGTGAACATTCCAGGTAACTTGAAGCATTACTTGACCATTAGGTGCCGTAGTTGGGTCATTCCGAGTAGCAACAACCTTACCATTTTCATTGCTAATAGTGTATTGACTAGTCACATCAGTACCATTTTCAAATACCTTTGCGGACTTGTAGTCAACATCATTTGCAAATTGAGAGTAATCATCGGTAATAGTTACGTTACTCAGCTTCTTAGCAAGAGTTGATGGCTCTGGCAGGCTCATAGTAACTTGACCAGTTACGTCGTCACCGTCGATGAAGGTCTTGCCATCAACAGTCTGGCTACCTTCAACCCAGTGCTTATCGGTATTCTGCTTGTAGGTAACAATCGTCCGGTCTGGGGTAGGAACAGTTTCCTTGTCCAGCGTACCAGAACCACTGTTGACGAACTGCGTGCCAGAAGCAACATCAGAGTGGATCTTCCAGGTTACGTTAAGTTCTACGTTACCACCCGGAGCAGTTGAAGCGTCCTTACGAGTTGCCGTTACATGGCCATTGCTGTTGGTAATGTTGTACAGGTTAGTTACATCCTTACCGTTTTCAACAACGTTAGCACTTACGTAGTCAACGTTTGAAGCAAACTTGCTGTAATCATCAGTTACAGAAACATTAGTCAGCTTATTAGCCAATTGACTAGGCTCTGGCAGAGTCATTGATACTTGACCGTGTACTTGGTCATTGTCAATGTAAGTCTTGCCATCAACAGTTTGGCTACCTTCAACCCAGTGCTTATCAGTGTCAGGCTTGTAGGTCGATACTGATGGGTTTGGCGTAGGAACAGTCTCGTTGTTGATCTTAACGTTACCTTTGTTGACCAGTTGGGTGTTGCTTGGAACATCGTCGTGAAGCTGGAAGGTTACATACATCGTTGCCTTGCCACCCGGCGTTGAAGCAGGATCCTTCCGGGTTGCGGTAATCGTACCAGCTTGAGAGTCAATGGCGATGTTGTAGTTCTGCGTTGCGTCAGTGCCGTTTTCGCGGATCCGAACATCGTTGACATCTACATACTTGCTGAAGTTGGAGTAATCATCAGTAATAACAACAGATGAAAGTTTCTTAGCAAGCTTTGCTGGGTCTGGCAACGTCGTAGAAATCTGTGAGTGAGCTTCATCGTTGTCGATGTACAGCTTGCCGTTAACGATTTGGTCCCCTTCTTGCCATGCCTTGGTGGTATCTTGCTTGAAGGTTGAGATCGTCCGGTCAGGTGTGTTAACAACTTCGTCGTTGATTTGACCACTACCACGGTTAGTAAGAATCGTGTTAGATGGAACATCGTCGTGAAGCTGGAAGTTGATGTGAAGGTCAACCATACCTTGTGGCGTAGTTGCAGCGTCCTTCCGGGTAGCTGTTACGTAGCCATTGCTGTTGCTGATGGTGTAAAGATCAGTAACATTCTTACCGTTTTCAAAGACTTGAGCGCCTAAGTAGTCAACCTTGTCTTGGAAATCGGTGTAGTTATCAGTTACGACAACCTTGCTGAGATCCTTAGCAAGCTTTGCTGGGTCTGGTAATGTCATGGTTACGTCGGTGTGAACTTCATCAGCGTCCATGTAAACCTTGCCATCAACGTTTTGACTACCTTCAGTCCAGTGCTTATCGGTTTCCTGCTTGTAGGTAACAACTGATGGTGTGTTCGTAGGAACTTGATCATCGTCAATAGTACCCCAACCACTGTTGCTCAATACAGTTCCAGAAGGAGTTGTAGAGAATACATGGAATTGAGCCTTCAGAACAACGTTACCAGCAGGTGCCGAACCTGGGTCCTTCCGATCAGCGACAATCTGGTTGCCACTGGTTGTGATGTTGTAGTCGCTAGTAACGTCTTTACCATTTTCAAAGACCTTTGCCGATCCAGCAACGTATTCAGCAAACTTAGCCATTTGGCTGTAGTTGTCGGCAACTTCAACCTTGGTAAGCTTATGTGCCAGTGTGTTTGGATCAGGCAATGACATAGTTACTTGTGCAGTAGCGGTGTCGTTGTCAATGTAGGTCTTACCATCAACCACCTGGCTACCTTCAACCCAGTGCTTATTATCGGTTTGAGTGTAGGTAACAATATCAGCTTCGTTTGAGTTAACTGAGTGGTTGTTAATGATACCCCAACTGTTGTTGTGGAACCGAGTACCGGATTGAGTGTTGTGGTTAACTGCCCACGTAATATTCAGCTGAGCATTGCCACCTGGCGTGGTTGATGGATCTTTACGAGTTGCGGTTAAGTGGCCGTTAGCGTTAGTAACGTTGTACAGGCTAGTAACGTCCTTTCCGCCTTCAGTAATGGTGTAGCTCTTCAAGGTTACCATGTTAGCAAAGTTGGAGTAGTCATCTACCAGTTGAACGTTAGTAAGCTTCTTAGCCAGTGAACTTGGCTGTGGCAGGCCCATAGTAACTTGAGCGTGAATCAAATCATCGTCAATGTAGGTCTTACCATCAACAGGTTGAGTACCTTCAACCCAGTGCTTTTCAACTGGTTGGCTGTAAGTGAAGATATCACGGTTTGGAGTAGTAACCGTCTGGTTGTTAATCGTACCAGAACCGCCGTTGACCATCTTGGTACCAGAAGGAACACCTTGGTTGATAGTCCAGTCAACATTCAGAGCAACTTGACCACCTGGCGTTGTTTGGGCATTCTTACGAGTTGCCGTTACTTGGCCACCTTGGTTAGTAATGGTGTACTGATCAGTTACATCCTTGCCGTTTTCGTAAACGTGAGCGCCAACGTATGTAACCTTGTCTTGGAAGTCAGTGTAGTTATCAGTAATTGATACATTGCTTAACTTCTTAGCAAGCTTTGCTGGGTCAGGCAAAGTCATAGTTACATGACCGTGTACTTGGTCACCGTCAACGTAAGTCTTACCATCAACGTTTTGGTCACCTTCAACCCAGTGCTTATCGGTGTTTTGAAGGTAAGTTACGATCTTAGCAGTGTTAGTGTTAACGGTGTGGTTGTTGATTCGACCAGAACCAGAGTTAACAAGTTGAGTGCCTGATGGCAGATCCTTGTTTGTAACAAAGTTGACCAGCAGCCGTACTTCGCCTGATGGAGCTTGAGCTGCGTCCTTGCGAGTAGCAACAACTTGGCCGTTAGCATTAGCAATGGTGTATTGATCAGTTACATCGGCATTGTTTTCAAAGACTTGTGCACCTTGGTAAGTTACATCATTTGCAAACTTACTGTAGTTATCAGTCAAGGAAACATCGGACAGTGACTTTGCCAAGTCACCGTGGTTAGGCAGGCTCATAACAACTTGTGCATGTACCTGGTCACCATCAATGTAAGTCTGATCATCAACCGTTTGTCCGCCTTCAACCCAGTGCTTAGTAGCAGTTTGAGTGTAGGTTACGATAGATGGGTTGTTAGTTGGAACAGTGTGGTTGTTAATACGACCAGAACCAGAGTTAGTCAGTTTAGTGTTGTTAGGAACATCGTCGTGAATCTTGAAGGTCGTAATCAAATCAACGTTACCAGCAGGAGTTTGGCCTGGGTTCTTACGTTGTACTGACAGAGTACCAGTAGCGTTAGATACTACTTGATATTGGTCAGTAACATCTTCGCCGTTTTCACGTACACGCCAGCCAACAAGATCAACATCACTAGCAAAGTTGGAGTAGTCATCAGTGATCGTAACGTTGCTCAAAGGCTGAACTAATTGTGATGGGTCTGGAAGGTCCATCTTAACATCAGCAGTGACAACATCATCGTTGATGTAAGTCTTGTTATCAACAACCTGTGATCCTTCAACCCAGTGCTTAGTAGGAGTTTGAGTGTAGGTAACAATTTGAACCGTGTTGGTTGGTACAGTTGAGTTGTTAACTGTACCTTCACCTGAGTTAACAAGTTGAGTACCCTTTGGGGTATCATCGTTAACCTTGAAGTCAATCACTAAGGAAACAGTACCACCATTCGTGGAAGCTGGGTTGTTCTTCGTTGCGGTTACAACATTGTTGCTGTTTGTAATGGTGTAGTCCCTAGTAGCATCAATGTCGTTTTCAAGGACTTGAGCACCAGTATAGGTAACATGACTAGCCATCTTGCTGTAATCATCAGCTAATGCAAGCTTAGAGTATCCACCTTCAACGTCACTGTTGCTTGGCACTTGCATATCAACACGAGCATTTACAACGTCATTGTTGATTTCAGTCTTTCCATCGACCTTTTGATCACCTGCTACAAAGTGCTTCGTAGGAGTTTCGGTCGTGTACAAGTTCTCATAGTGATAATTTGCGTGGTACTCACTTGGAGAAGGAGGTGTGACATTCATTACATCATAGTGATAGTGGACGTTTGTGGTCCTTCTGGTCGGTATCATTGGAAGTGAGATAGTTACTGTTGGTTCTGATTCTCCCCAAACGACCCAATTATCTTGGCCTTCCAAGTGGTCTGCAGGAGCATTACTGCCACGCCACCTGACTGCGGTTTTAATAATTGTAAAGGTACCGTCTCCATTATTTTTTGCTTCATACGGTGTAGCCGATCCATAGTGGATAACATATGGATGGTCTTTATTGCTTTCCTGGCTAAAGAATGCCAATGCTCCATTCTTATATTTATTCCAAAGCACTTCGCCATTGACTCCTGGCAGATCTGTTCCTTCTGGAGTATCAGCACCAATAAAATGTCCTGGCTCTGAAGGTAATGCAATATCAGGTCTTTCAAAGATTACTGTGTCCCAGAAGCCATAGTTTCCATTGGTTTGATAAGTTCGTTCATTTTCTTTAAGAGTTACATTCGAATTAGTGACAATGACTGTATTTCTCACAACATCATAATGCCAGGTTAAATCATAAGACAAAGTTAGATTAATCAGCCCACCGTTAGTATAATGAGCAGTTCCTATTGCATGATGGTCCTGCTGAAGTTCACTTAATTTGGTGTTATATTCTGCCAGTTTTTGCTCATATTCACGATTATTTTGTTTCTGAGTATTGATAGTGTTGTTAATGCTAGAAATTTGACCAGCATAGTCACTTTGAATATTTGACTTTGCTTGGTTAATTGCATTGCCATCTGCCGCATGAACAGGGGCTTGCCGCTGATCATTATCTTTAATTACAGTCAAGCCCGGAATGCTTTGCGCTTGCTGAACAGCTCGATCCAAGGCACTGTGATCTCCATTAGATCCGTTGTTGTTTCGATAATTGTTGTTTGCGTAGTTTGCTCGCTGAGCAGCGGAATTAAGGCCCGCAATCTGATTATTGTAGTCATTTTGTACTTGTTGCTTTGCGTTTTCAACTTCGCCTTGTCCAACAGTCCGGCTTGTGGTTGGATCTTGCTGAACATTGACCCCTGCATTTCTGGCATTCTGTACTGCTTGATCCAGCTGTGAGTGATCAGTGTGGACGGGTGTCGTAATTGTTCCGCCTTGATTGCTTGCCTTTGATTCGCTTAGAGCTGCAATATTGTTAGCCCCTGCATTACTACTTGTTTGAGGGTTAAACGTCGTAGTAGTGTTTGAACCATTTGAAGTAGCAGTAACAGCGTTTCCACCGGTTGCAACATTTTGAGTTCCAGCGGTTGAACTTGTTGTCGGTGCATTGTTGTTGGCTACATCGGCGTGAGCAGTCATGCTTAAGGTCATGGCAGCTGCACCGACAACACCGGCAACAACCCATTGTTTCTTGCTCTTATACATTTTGTGCCGAAGAACCGGCCGCTTTGTATGAACAGCAATTGTCTTATTCTTATCCATAAGACACTCTCCTCCTTAGATATGAATCTGGGCTTTCTGGAAAAACCCTTTTGACCCAGAATCGATGGGCAATTAGCTCAACGGTTCTACATAGCACATTTTAACATAGAGCTTTTGTAAAGAAAGAAATTATGGTAAAGTTTCCTACCTCAGCTCAAAAGACGAACAATTTTTGCTTAACCTAATTTAGCGTTCCCATTTGACTTCTTTTTCGGCTACATCATAGTGATAGTGAATAGTAGTTGACTTAGGAGTTGGAGCAGTTGGTGGCAATGGTACAGCTGCATTTTTACCAAATAGGTTGAATTGCACGCCACCTTCGCTTTGAGCAGCGTTGCTTGTATCCTGGACAGTAGGGTCATCAGCATTGTGGAAGAAGTAGTAGAAATTGTTACCGGCCCCAACAGTCATAGCTGTCCCTGAAGGAGCAGAATTAAACCCGTTCCAATCTGTATAATATCTCCGGTTGCCCCATGCGTCCGTGTGATCAGTATCCCGCTCACTATGAAACCTATTACCGCTGACAGAAACATGAGACCCCTCTGGAGTCCACGTTAAAAGATTACCCAAGTTAGTATCAAAGCTTTGGGAAAAGTCAAGATCGGAATACAGTGTTCCAATTATCACCTTAGAAACCGGTGTGTCGGTGCCATGGTATAGCCATTGCATGCTTGAAATATCAACGCCACCGTTGCTGTTGGGATTGCCATCTGGGCCCCACACAAACCCACCGTAATAATCAAACTCAATTGAAGTGTCATTAGCTTGCCCGATGAACACACGACTATCGCCATAGCGGCCATGCTGCTGAGCATTATCCGTATTCTTAAAGTTGAGTTTCAGATCATAGAACTGAGAACCGTCCCAACCGGCATTAGTTAATACAATGGATCCGTTATTATGTACTTGATTAGTTATATCGTAGAAATTATTGGGGTTACCATCAGAAACACCAGCGTAAAACGTTCCTGTATGGGTTTGGCCTTGAGGATCTGTATAGGAGACTTGCTTGCCAAAGTCAGCTTTCCCTTGGGCACCGATAATCTGGGTTTTGTCACCCCAGCCGGCCCAAACTAAGCCAACTCCATCAACATTTGTTTTAAGAGCTAAGTCCTTAAAGTAATTAGCTCCAGGCGTGCCCAATGTACCGAGTAACTGAGTGCCTTGAGCCCCGGTAGCCAATAACTTTTTATTACTAATTGCATTGTTATAGTCAGCTAATTTCTTCTGATACTGATCCCAAGCTGCTTGATCATTCTGGTTGTTTTGTTTCTGAGTGAATGATGTAATAGTTCCCATTGTTTAGTCCTTATGACCCTTTAA
>CAMFOZ010000059.1 GCA_945971245.1 uncultured Lactobacillus sp. | reverse complement strand
TTATCGTACTGAGCGATGTAGTCAGCAATCTGTAAGACGAATGTTGTTTTACCTAAGGAACTAATGGCCCCAATGCCGTAGAGTCCTTCATACAGGCCGCCATCCAGCACCTTATCAAGGTTCTTAAAGCCCGTGGGAATTGCCTCAACTTCTTCATTGCGATTGATGTAATCTAACAAGCCCTGTAGACGGTTGTCAGGGTCCTTAAGCGTGTTTTCAATGTCCTTAGTGAATTGCACCCGGTCCTTGACCAGAGCTTCATTAGCGTCCTTGCTTCCTCGTGCAATCTGGACTACATAGTTGGTTACATTGGCTCTGTTGAGCTGAGTTGTCAGCCTATTGATTGCACGGTTCCCAGCATCATCGTTGTCCAGAGCAATAAGCAATGTTGGGTAGAAGTCTCTCTGCTCAGCCTTAGCTTTATTCTTAGCCCTATAGAGGGCCTTCATAAAGAGGTTGATGTTAGCGACACTACCTAACCCAATGGCCTCTGCTTTCCCCGTTTCCATAATCGACATGGCATCAATTTCACCTTCAACAATGAAAATAGGTTGGTTCTTGTTCAGGGCATCGACATTGAAGATATGAACCGGGCCTTCCTTCATTTTCTTGTAGTTTTGTTCGTTATCGGGGATGCTGTCACGACTGTCTCTGGCAATGTAGCTGAATGGACCAGTAGGAATGATGAGTCTAGGTGTTCCCTGGGGATGGTGTCCTTTAAGAAGGGCGGTTGGGCTGGTCCAGTTACTCGTAAAGCCTACCTTAAATCGCTTGGCCGTATCTAAGCTGAGTCCCCGTTTCTGAAGATACTCAAGCCCCAATTCGTGTGAACGTGTCTGCTCTGGGGTAGGTTCCTTAATCTGATTAAATTCTGTAGTATCAAGAAGCTTGTTGGCTCCCTGAATTATCTGGGCATTCGCCTGGTTTACCTTAGCCCTTAATTGACTCTCCTGTTCGTTTTCAGGCCGTTTCTGTTCGCTTTGAGGCATTGGCTTGGCATCTATCCCAAGCACCTGTATGGCCTTGTTGTAAGCTTCTGAGAAGCTGTATTGAGCTTCAGGCTGACCGTTTGCATCATCAATTACAGGAGCGCCCAACTCTTTCACCGCTATAAGGTCAAAAATGTCCCAATTAGCACCACATCCATAGCAATGCACGTGTTGATTATCCTTAGGATTGAAACTCATTGACGGGTTCCTGTCCTCGTGATTAGGGTTTACACAATTAAAAGGTTCACCAGTAGAAAGGCCCAGGGTATCCAGGTACTGAGCAAGCATTCCCTTCAGTTGGTTAATTGCGTTGTTCTTTGCTGCCAACTATAATTCCCCCGTTTCTTATTTATTCCAGGAAGGGGTCCACAACTTATATACCCCTTTATCCAATAAGGAAGCATCCAGGAGCTTCATGTGTAGTATAGCAAGGGCCTCATCCGTTTAACGGGTGAAGGCCCTCACTTAAGTATATTAAGTATATTAGAGAAAATCGTCGTCTGTATCCCTTGGGAGAGTAAGACTCAAAAAATCACTAGCACAGGGATAGGATACATTTAGCACAGGGATAGGATACATTTAGCACAGGGATAGGATACACTTTTGGTATTTCAAATTAGCAAGGTATTGTGAGCTTCTATTAGAGGAAATCGTTGTCTGTATCCCTTGGGAGAGTAAGGTTCAATTTTTTGTTGGTGCAGACATACCCCCTTTTTTAGCACAGGGATAGGATACAATTAGCGCAGTCCGACCCCCCTCTAAAAAGTGCATTAATTAAGTGTTATTGATACTGATTTGTTAAAGTAAATTATCGCAATATCCGTTGATGCTGTAAGTATTACATATTACTTGATAGATAATATATGATACGTAGCCCCCCTGGGGGTGTTTGTTTCAAAGTTGCCATTCACGGGCAAGCTAATTGAAATGTGTGTGCTTTTCTTGGCAGTAATGTGGGGCGGGGGATGTTTCATGCTAAAATGTATGTGTATGGTGATTTGTGAGAGGCGGTCTCAGGACCGTCTTTTTTCTGGATGAAATGCTAGGCTCTGCTAGGGTTCGTTGGCGGTATAGGCTTTAGTGCCTTGGTGCCAAAAATCAGCTATGAGGGTTAGTTCACGTGTGGTAAGATGTCTAGAGGTCATTTGTAATGTTCCTTTACTTTTGTTTGTGGTTATTCAAAGAATAAAAATAGTTGGGAGTTGTGAAGTGTGTTAAAAAAGAGAATGAATTTCCTGGCTAATATTTTCTTCATTCCCTTGCTGCTAATTAGCTTGCTAGGTGCAGCAGCAACGTTGCTTAATGATGTAGCAGAAGCTAGCAAGTCAGGAATATTAATGATGGATATTTTAATTGTTATGCTGATTTTGCTGTTTTTGGTGCGACACAAGAAGCCGCTTTTTTCAATTAACGGAAAGTTTAGCCGCTACTTACGTTATTTTATGCTTGGAGCTATTCTTTTTTGGCAGTTTTACTTATTGTTAAACATGTCTGGCTTCTGCGTTTGGGATCCAGGAAGTATTATGCTCAAGGCGATCGGAAAAGCATCTTGGGTCGGCGAAGACTACTTCTCTTATAACCCCAATACGTTTTTGCTATTGCTAATTGAACATAGTATTTGGAAAGGGCTGGGACAGCCAAGTTTACGTATCTTAACTGTTACGTTAGGCCTTATTAATTATGGATTATTGGACTCGAGTCTATTAACGCTTTATTGGTTGGGGAAAAAGTATTTAACACAGCGGGTTGGTAAAACTGCTTTCGTGCTGGGAGTGGTTTTATTGGGAATTATGCCGTGGGCTGTGATTCCTTATAGCGATATTCCCGCTTTTGCGCTAACGGCCTTTTCCTTGGCAGCGTTAATTAGCTTTTTCAGTAGCCAATCAATAAGCACAAAGTATGCTTATGCGGCATTGAGCGGGTTTTTACTAGGGCTGGATTATCTAATTAAACCATCTCTAGTAATAACTTATATAGCCTTTGCAATCGTTGCACTAGTTAGTGTTAGTTGGCACAATCTTGATAAGCGATTGCTAGGAACGGTTGTGGTAATAGTGATTATTCCATTAATTATGCTACTGGCTTTTTCAGCATACCAGCAGCATAATTCATATGTCCGAATTGATCAGCGCAAGGCGTTGCCGATGATGCACTTTGCTGCGATGGGTGCTACTGGGAATGGTGGTTATACTCTTGCTGACGTAGAGCGGGATGAGGCAATCAAAGATCCTGGTAAACGGAGTGCCGTGGCCACTAAAGTCTGGGAACAACGAGTAATCAGGATGGGCTGGGTCGGTTACCAGAAATTCTTAATTAAGAAACAGGTCGCCAATACTGCCGACGGAACGTTTGCATGGGGAGGAGAGGGTGTCTTCTTGAAACCGTTTAAGAACTATCCAAAGAGCTTGGGACAACGGCTTTTCTTCGCTGGTGGAAGTCCAGTCGTTAATAGTGCAGTTAAAATTTTAATTCAGTTGGTCTGGCTTGGGACGTTGCTGGCGATGCTTCTTACGGTAAATGATGTTCATTTTATTGTTTTATTGGCAAAGTATGCAGTTGTTGGCTTTTCTTTATTTTTATTGCTGTTTGAAGGTGGCCGAAGCCGCTATGTTATCCAATTTTTGCCTTTTATTTTACTCTTGGCTGGGATTGGTATACAAAAAATAATTCTAATGAGTAGAGCCTTAGGTCGGTTTAAGCACAGAAATATTTAATACGCGAAGTACCGCTAAAGAAATAAGGAGGAAAAAGAGTAAGTGAAAAAAAGATGGAAAATATGAGCTGGATAACGCTAGCGATTGGGATGACTTTATTAACCTATTCGCATGTCCTTAGCGTTATTATTACGCTTGAAATCTTTGCCCTAATTTTAGTTCTCACTTGTTGTTCTGGTAAGATGGCACCGATTCTTGCTAAGTGGAAACCGTTATTAAATTCAATTGGTATCTGAATTCCCGGCCACTTAAATGTCTTAACTGGCGCACACCAATCGAGATCTTCCTGCTTAATTTACGTCATTAAATTCGTTCAAGTTATTTCTTGCAATCTGCCCTATAACAAAAAGCCACCCTGTAGAGAGTGACTTTGATGTTACTATTTCTTAGTACGTTTGGTCTTCAGGTATCTTTTTCTTGCATTCTTTATGGACTTAGCAAAGTAATCAGGGTAATTATGCCATGAGATAATCACTAGTTCAGCCTCAGAAAATTCAGCATAGGTAACTCCCTGCTCGTAGTCGAATGGCTTTCCGTCCTTAGTTATATAGGAGTAATCAAATGCCTCTTTTAGTCTTTCAACGGCTGTAAAGAATGGTTGGATAATTCGTGCATTAACATTCTTATTTCCCTTCATGACTTTACTGTAAGAAGGAATCGCAGGGCAATCTTTAAGAAGCGTTGCTATCTTCATTCTGTCAGCACGTTGCTCACCATAGTTAGTGATTTTATTTTCCAGTACCCTTCTAAGAATATAGAAGGAAGGCGCCTCAGTTCTGGGGTTTAGCCTGAATAGCAATTTGTGATAAGGCATAGGCATAGCTCGCTGAGTAATTAATTGGTTCGCTTTCGTAGTGAAGTTAGCAGTTATGTACCCTGGGCGAGTTTTCCCATAATCAAGGTCTTGAAAAATATTCATGCCACCAAAAGATTGATCAAAATGCTTCCTATCATCATCACCGTATTTACTGTTATATGAAACACTTAGATGTAGCAAGTTCTTGAGGCTCTTTTCAAGGCTTCTAGTGGTACTTGTTCGACTCTTCTTCCCTCTGATTGCCATATATTCCCGAAGTGGAATTTGTACAACCGTATTATTTTCGTGATTGCTATCCTGAATATGCTTTATTACCAGAATGTCGAAGTTTTGGGCATCCTGTACACTGTACTTCTTACCCTTAAAGGTGGCCGTTATCTGTTTGAACGTAGTTACAGTGTCTTCCATAAGATGCTTAGCATTGTTATTTGTATTAATTCTGGAAAGCTGATTAGTGGCATTGTTTTGCATGATGAGAGAGTAATCATCATTTTTACTTGTTCCAAAGTTGCCTTGAAACAGGGGGTTAAATTCGTCTTTTTCTTTCATCAATCATCGCCCCCAGCCTTTAGACCATTGGCAACCGAATTAATAAGCATTGATGCATTACGTGGGTTTCCAGGTTGGAAAGTTTCTTCCAAAAACTCCATGAGGGCCTTGTTAGTAGAGTGAGGAATTATCTTTTCCTCAGGGTCTAATGGAATGTAAACATCTAGAAGTTCTATGGCTTTTTGGCGCTTCTTAACATCGCCCTTCATAACGTCCCTGAGTCCAGCAAACTCTGAATATATTAAATCATTGTATTCCCTGGTCTCTCTGAGGAAGGTGGGGTATCCGTTAGAAATATGGACCAGTTGGTCAGCGTCTTTGAAGCCTGTCCATGCCTTAATACCACGAACTAACGCTACATAGGCTTGATATATGATTAGGTATTGTCGTATCTGATCATAAGCTTGTTTACGGTGGCGCTTGGCCTTGTTAGTTTTTACCTGAGCTAGGTCATTGAGAACAAGGTCATTACTTTCCGCAAAATTCTTAAAGTTATTAATGGCCCCGGCATCATGATATACGCTGTATCCATAGTCTCTGACACGGCTCTTAACATCATTAGGAAACCCTCGCCACTTACCATACTCATAGCTGTTTTCAGACGGCTTGGGGTTGTATTCTTCAACGCCTGAGTTATATAGCATCCCCCAGTTGCCCAGAGTATCCAGAGGCTTCTTAGTGGCATCGAACAACACTTTTAGTTTTGAATGCTCTGTTATGGCATCCTGCTTGGCTGAGTTGAGGTATTCACCGTATTCATCCATTAGGAAGTCGTTTAGTTCCTGAGTTTGCCAATTCCATAGCCCTTCCTTGACGTATCCGGGTATAATAACCTTAGTAAGAAAATCATACTTTGTTATGTCATTAGGCATTGGCTGAGGTGTCCCTTCAGGAAAATTAACTGGATACTTTGCCAGGGCCTTTTTTAGTGCCTCATCAAACGAAAAGTGTTTTTGATGATAATATAGCAATTTGTATATCTCTTTAAGTACCTTTTGCCCATAGTGGAAAAGGGCTTTTTCTTTATTATGATAACGATATTGCTTAGCGATAGCGGCGGTGTATTGTAGTGGGGCTGGTCCAAAGACACGTTGGTAGTTAGTCATAGCCATATTTGGGTCCATAATGCCCTTAGCAAAGAGCCTCTCACTCAGTTTCTTAGCAAAGTCGATGTCATTAATCTTTGAAACCTTATATTGGCTTATGATCATAGCGGTTTTCTCACTATGAGGGTACTTATCAGAGAACTTAGGGATGAGGTCAATGTTTTCAATGAAGCTGGTGTCTCGTTTCATGAGGAAGCTGAGCCATGTCTCTGTCTTAGTGAAGTTGCGTCTAACCCGTCCTTCAAGGTATTCCTGATAATTCTTCAGGTATTCCTTTTCCTGGGCTTCAGTGATCATTAGTGGTGTGCTTAATTGGTGTTCCCTGAATTGAAGCATCCTGAAATGTACTTTTAGTGAATTGCTCAGTAAGGCAACTGAAGAATTAGCTTGAGCCGCATAAGACTCAATAATGTTGTAAACGTCCATTAATGAAATGTAGAGTTGAGAGAATGAGTAAATCTTCTTAGCCTCTACACTGTTACGAGGACGGCTCTGTATGTACGTTATTTCTTCATTTGTGATGATATTCTTGCCAGTCCGGGCGCTGACAAAGAAGTTGGATAGTAAGACTTTAGCTACTTGCTTACCAGTCCAGCTTTTCTTAGTTTTTATTTGTCTTTCGACTTCTGCTCTAGTGTACATGGTGTTCTCCTACAATCTGTCCAGAAGGTCTAAGCCTAAGCTATGGTCAGTGTGTTCCATTTTGGCTCTATGATACGTCTCATTAATAACCAGGGTCAGGGCCTGTAGTTCCTTAGCTGATTGAGCGTTAAGGTTATTGTTCTTGGCATGGTCAGCTAGTGTCAGGAGCCGGGCTTGTAGTTCATTCATTGAAGTTGTACCCGTGCTATCCGTAGTCGGTACATACTCATTACTCAGAGCCTTCTGGTACTTCAATCTTGCATCCAATAGTTGAGCTGGGGTCATGGCTGAAAAGTCAGCCTCGTCAATGGCATCATCAATCTTACTGAGGACTTTGCCCAGAGACTTGATACGTGCTTCCTTTTCCATTCCATACTCATCGTATAGTTCTTGAAGGTGGTCCTTCTTTAGGGTAGCTATTTCTTCAGTGAATTTACTTTCCCAGGAACTACAGGTGGCCTTGCTGAGGTGTAACTGTTCACTGATCTTGGCATAGCTGAGCCCTTCTGCTCTGAGTTGGATAAACTTCTGTTTAGTTGCATCTGACTTCATTAGCATCCCCCTAACCGTATCATTATTTTAACTTCTGCTAATGTATATTTGTCGAAGTTAGTTAAATACTATCTTTGTTCCTTCAAGAATGATTGAGTCCCCAGATTCATTTAGGTAATAACTATCTCCTGCTCTGTATATCGCAATTAACTCAGGAATATCAGTTTTGGAAAGAACGAGTTCAAGTCGTCCTGTATCCGGGTCCGGGTTAAGATGATACTCAAAAGAGTGTCCTGAAGGTAAGGTAATGGTGTTTTGGCTTCTGGTGTTTATTAAAGTGAAAATTGTCATTGTTTTTGACTTCCTTTATCTAAAATTTGAAGGTTGCCCTTCATTTTCTAATATAGGAAGCCTGTTTTTTAGCTGAATAACTCTAATGCTTGATCAAGTTTCTTAGCCTTATCCTTGTTCGTTCTGTAGTCAGCAACATACTTATCCAGGAGTTGGTTAACAATATTGTTGGCGCTGGTCCCTTCCAGCTTAGCAATCATCTTCAAGCTATTGGCCGTTGTGGGTGTTAACAGGAAACTTGCGTGCTGAGAACGGCTCTCAGACGAATTTTCAGAGGACTTAGCCTTATGATTGGTCGTCTGTTTAGCCTGAGCCTTAGTCGCTGAGACCATTTCGTCCATATAGGTGTCAGCCGGGTTAGTCATGTTGGAAAAGTCTTTCTTAGTCATATTAAATTAGTCCCCCTAGTAGTTCATTCAGGAATTGGTTTACATCATTAGTTACTTTAGCTTTAGGAGCATATTCAAAGAGGTTAGTTCGTTCACCCTGGGCCTCTTTAATGGCAATGGCTTCACGTATCTTAGTGTCGAATACTCTAGTATGTAGCTTCTTGCTTGTATCCTGAAGCATATCTGTAATGGCCTTAGTGAAGTTGGTCCGGGCATCATACCTACCAATAAGGATGCCAAGCACTTTAATGTCAGGGTTTGAGTGCTTCTTGATTGAGTTAATGGTGCCAGCTAACTTTCCTAAGCCCTTGAGTCCATATATATCCGCCTGAGTAGGGACAATTACATAGTCAGAGGCTGTCAGAGCGTTCAGAACGGCCATACTGATTGCTGGTGGCGTGTCGATGATGATGTAGTCATAGTTGTCTTTGACTTGTTTCAGAGCCTCAGACAGGTTGTACTGAGCATCAATGAGTTGGCGTTTGACCAATTGGATGTCCAGGGATGCCAGATTGGATGATGCTGGTACTAAGTCCAGTTTGGCCTTCTGCTTAGTTGGTACAGGTATTATGGCATCTGTTATATCAATATCACCTAATATCACTTCTAAGGATGTCTTAGTCTCATCGTAGCTAACCCCAGTAGAAAAACTGGCATCTGCTTGGCTATCAAGGTCAATTAGAAGCACCCTATAGTCCTTAAAAGCTAAACCATAGCTCAGGAACAAGGATGCTGAAGTCTTTCCAGTGCCACCTTTTTGATTGGTTACTGTAATTGTCTTACTCATGACAGGCGTTCCCCCTTTTCATTACTAACATATATTATATATCATGTATTACATATTAGCTATTGAAGATTGCATTATCCACACGTTGGGAGCTTTTGTTTTTGATTGCATTAAGGTTGTGAGCATATATTTCAGTCGTCTGTAAGTTGACGTGGCGTAGCAATTGCTGAGTCTCCTGTAGAGTAGCCCCGTTCAATAAATTAAGTGTAGCTGAGGTATGCCGGGTTGAGTGTGCTGTCAGTCTGGGGCTATCGTATCCAGCTTCAATAAAGCTATGCTTCACAATGCCACTAATGCTCCTAGTGGTCATTCGTTTGCCTTGATTGTTATGGCTCGTAGAAGCGAACAGAGGAGCATCTGAGGTTGTTTTACCCCGTTCCCTTAGATATACCCTAAGCGCTTTTTCAACGTGCCCAGGCATCCTTACAGGAGCATCTTTTTCAGTGTGGCCTTTACCTTGTACATACAGAACAACGGCATCCCCTTGAGTCCTAATATCATCAATGTTAGCCCTGGATACTTCAATCGTTCTGAGTCCCATTGTCAGCATCAACGCAAGCATGGCATAGTCTCTCTTTCCCTTTAAGGAAGTCTGATCTATGGACTCTAGCACATTCTTAGCTTGGGCGCTGGTCAAGTAGTCCTTCTTGTGTTCATGGCTGATCTTGGCTCCCTTAATATGCTTAGCAATGTTGGGATATAAGCCCTCGTCCTCAGTCCACTTGAAGAACTGCTTAACGGCAATGATGTAGTTCTGAATTGTAGTTGGCTTCTTGTCGGTATCCTGAAGATGTTGACGGTAGGCTCTCACCGTGTCAGGAGTTGGGTTGCCACTTCCAGTTTGGTTAAGGTATTTGAACCATTGTCTCAGCGATGCCTTGTAAGTCCTCACCGTGTTTGGGGATGCATCAATAAAAGTAACGAACCGCTGAAATAGTTCTTGCTGATTATCCTTCCTAAAAGCTATCTCATTTCGTGCCTGGGGCTGAGTAATTATTTCCCCGTTCATGTCGATTACCCCCTTATATATTACATAATATATTGTAACATAATATGTATTATATGTTATATATTACATTACATTTAGCACGTCTAAATTACTGAGAAGCACTGTCACAACGGCAATCATAGCGAACCTAATTATTTTAAAAAACGAACATATTACATAATAGGTACTATATTCGCTCCTATTACATATTATCTATTAGGTTTACGAGTAGGGGGGATGCCAATAAAAAAGCCCCAGCCTTAAGCTAGAGCATTGTGTTGTCTATTCCTGGTCCAGATACTCACGATAGTCCTTAGTTGATGAGAATACCCGGCCCTCATCATCTACTTGAGTTTGGGCTTCCTGAGGCCGTTTCTCAGGCTCTTCCAGGCTATCCATGTCCAGAAACTTGTTAAACATTGAGTAGTAGGCATATTGCAATGTATCACCCGTAGCACCGTTACGGTTCTTCAGAATAACCGCTTCTACATTACGAGGCGTCCTTCTTTTAGCTTCATTGACATCAAAGTCCTTAGCCCCAACTCCCTTAAGCTGAAGGCCAATAAGGACATCTGTACTGTACTCAATATCACCGGACTCTTTGAAGGCTTCCATAGAGACCGGGCTATTGTAGTTTAGTCGATTAAAGCTACTGATCACGATAACCGGGATATGGTGCCGGGTAGCAAGTTTCTTCATTTCGTTAACTGAGGTAGTTACATTGGCCTTGTCCGTTGCTCTGTCGCTAGTAGGCTTCATAATTTGAAGGTAGTCAATAATCACAACGGGCTTCTTACCTGTCCTGGCAACATAAGAGTCAACGGTGTTTGAAATGTCGTATATAGTTGGCCGTTTCTCACTACCATCGTGGATAACAACATCGCTGTAATAATCACCATACTCCCTGAACGATTGCATTACATTGGCGTACTGTTCCTTGTTGAAACGTGTCTTCCACTTACCCTTTAAGAGACTCCTGGTCCCTTGTGCCAGAGTTTCGTTTCCCTGGGAGTTTTCAAACGTTATTCGACTAATGCTCTTAGTCATCAACTCATAGGTTCCCATTTCCAGAGCAAAGTAGAGAACGGGCTTCTTATCGTACTGAGCGATGTAGTCAGCAATCTGTAAGACGAATGTTGTTTTACCTA
>CAMFOZ010000058.1 GCA_945971245.1 uncultured Lactobacillus sp. | reverse complement strand
GCTCCAGGATGAGAAGGAAGTTGGTTTCGGGGCCAAGGACATGAGTCATGATTACAATGCCATGGCAGCAGCGATTAAGCAGCAGTTAAAGCTGCACTTCCGGCCTGAGTTCCTTAACCGGATTGATGAAACGATTATCTTCCACTCACTTAATAAGAAGGAATTACACCAGATTGTTAAGCTGATGGCCAAGTCGCTGACTTCACGGATTGCTGAGCAGGGGATCAACCTGAAGCTTACACCAGCGGCAATTGATGAGATTGCTAAGATTGGTTATGATCCTGCTTACGGTGCACGGCCACTCCGGCGGGCACTCCAGGACCATGTTGAGGATGGCCTGAGTACGGCCCTGCTTGATGGTCAAATTAAGGTTGGCGATGACGTCACAATTGGTGCTCATCAGGGCCAGCTGACAATGAAGATTAAGAATTCTGACACGGACAAGCCAATTTTGGTTAAGATGAATAAATAATTAATTAGGAGTTGCTTTATTGAAAAGCAGCTCCTAATTTGTGAATTCGTTGTCAAAAATTGATGACTGGTAATATAATGTTGATAAATGCTTTTTAGGGGAGTGGCAATTAAATGAAACGAACGGAGCAGCTGGAAAAGACGCGTCAGGCAATTCTACAGACAGCGACGCGGCTTTTCTTGCAAAAGGGGTTTGCCCAGACGTCAACCCGGGACATCGCTAAGGAAATCGGGATCACCCAACCGGCCTTGTACCACCATTTTAGTGATAAGGAGGTCCTTTTCTTAAGCGTAATGACGGAATTCTCGCGGAAGGTCCATCAAGATATTAACAAGGTCCTGCGTAAACATAAGTTAACACCAGAAGAACAGCTTTTCGAAATCGTCAAGGTCCTGAAGAAGCACCATCCAATCAGCATCTATGACCAGTACAATCAAGCAATCCAGCTGCTTTCTAAGAGTGCTCAGCGCAAGTACAACATGATCTTCGTGATGGACTACCTAGGTCCAATCGGCGAATACTTTAAGCAGCCAGAAGTCGGTCTGCGGGCAGACTTGCTTCCCCGTGAAGCGGCGGAACTCTTCTTAGCCAGCCTGTCGCCAGTCTTCGGTACCTACCAGGTGATTGGAGGACACGCTATCACCAGTGATCAGCGAACAAAACTGATTATTGATTGTATCGTTAATGGACTGAAGCGGACTCCTAAGGACGAGATTATTTAATTCTTGACAATTTAATTCTTAGAGCTTATACTACAATAGTATGTAATTTGTGAGTTCATTTGAGCTCGGTGATCTATTGTCCATCGGGTTCTGCAATAAAACCAAAGACAGTTCATAACTGTTTTTGGATTTTTTTTGCCCAAAAGTTGCATTTTGGGGCAATTGTAACCAAATTGTAATATTTGGAAGTGACTCACCCAACAAATTAGAGAGGTGAACAGTTTGGCCGGACATTTAGTAAAATACGGTAAGCACCGTACCCGTCGTAGTTACTCCCGGATTAAAGAAGTTCTCGAGTTACCTAACCTGATTGAGATCCAGACCAATTCCTACAATTGGTTCATGGACAAAGGGCTGCGGGAAATGTTTGATGACATTATGCCAATTGATGACTTCCAAGGTAAGCTTTCCCTGGAATTCGTCGACTATCAACTATTAGAACCTAAGTACACTGTTGATGAAGCACGTGAACACGATGCTAACTACTCAGCACCACTGCACGTTACTTTACGGTTGACCAACCACGAAACTGGTGAGATCAAGTCGCAGGATGTTTTCTTCGGTGACTTCCCACTGATGACTGATCAAGGGACCTTCATTATCAACGGGGCAGAGCGGGTTATTGTTTCTCAATTAGTTCGTTCCCCTGGTGTCTACTATAATGAAGAAACCGACAAGAATGGTCGGACAAACTACGGTGCTACCTTTATTCCTAACCGTGGTGCCTGGTTGGAATACGAAACCGACGCTAAGAACGTTTCCTACGTCCGGATCGACCGGACGCGGAAGCTGCCAATGACGGAATTAGTCCGGGCATTGGGCTTCGGTTCCGATGATGAAATTATTGATATGTTCGGTGGTGACAGTGAAACCCTGTCACTGACTCTGGACAAGGATGTCCACAAGAATGCTGAAGACTCCCGTGTCGAAGAAGCATTGAAGGACATCTACGAACGTCTGCGTCCAGGTGAACCAAAGACCGCTGATTCCGCACGTAACCTGTTGACGGCGCGGTTCTTTGATCCAAAGCGTTACGACATGGCTCCAGTTGGTCGTTACAAGACTAATAAGAAGCTAATGCTTAAGTACCGTCTGCTTGGTGAAACCCTGGCTGAAACCCTGGCTGACCCTGATACTGGTGAAGTATTAGCACAGAAGGGTGACACGGTTACCAAGGAAGTTCTCAAGAAGTTGGAACCTTACCTGGATCGTGACGACTTCAAGATGGTTACCTACACGCCATCCGACGAAGCGGTAGTTACGGAACCCGTTAAGCTGCAAAAGATTCTGGTTTACTCCAAGACGGATCCAGAACGGGTTGTACCAATCATTGGTAACGGCCACATTCCATTGGAATACAAGCACATCGAACCTGCCGACATCCTTGCATCTCTGAACTACTTCTTCAACCTGCAAGAAGGCATCGGCTCAACCGATGATATCGACCACTTGGGTAACCGGCGGATTCGTTCCGTGGGTGAACTGCTGCAAAACCAATTCCGGATCGGGCTTGCCCGGATGGAACGGGTTGTTCGTGAACGGATGTCAATCCAAGATCCTGACACTGTGACGCCACAACAACTGATCAACATTCGGCCAGTGGTTGCTTCAATTAAGGAATTCTTCGGTTCCTCCCAGCTGTCACAATTCATGGACCAAACTAACCCATTGGGTGAATTGACCCACAAGCGGCGTCTGTCCGCCCTTGGTCCTGGTGGTTTGACGCGTGACCGGGCCGGTTATGAAGTCCGGGACGTGCACTACACCCACTATGGCCGGATGTGCCCAATCGAAACGCCTGAAGGACCAAACATTGGTCTGATTAACAGTCTGTCCTCCTACGCACGGGTTAACAAGTATGGTTTCATTGAAACACCATACCGTCGTGTTTCCTGGAAGACCCACAAGGTTACTGACAAGATCGACTACTTGACTGCCGACGAAGAAGATAATTTTGTGATTGCCCAAGCCAACTCACCATTGAATGACGATGGTTCATTCGTTGATGATGAGGTTATGGCTCGTGACAAGGATGAATACGTTGAAACTAGTGTTGAAAACGTCGACTACATGGACGTTTCACCAAAGCAAGTTGTCTCCGTCGCTTCCGCATGTATTCCATTCCTTGAAAACGATGACTCCAACCGTGCCCTGATGGGTGCCAACATGCAGCGGCAAGCTGTTCCGTTGCTCAACCCACACGCACCGTTGGTAAGTACTGGGATCGACTACAAAGCCGCTCATGACTCTGGGGTAGCCATGATCGCCAAGAAGGCCGGTACTGTAGAATACGTTGATGCTCGTGAAGTCCGGGTTCGTGAAGATGACGGTACGCTTGACACTTACAAGCTGATGAAGTTCCGTCGTTCTAACGGTGGTAAGAACTACAACCAACGGCCAATCGTTAAGGTCGGTGAACACGTTGACGCTGACGATGTCTTGGCTGATGGTCCATCAATGGAACAAGGTGAATTAGCCCTTGGTCAAAACCCACTGATTGCCTTCATGACTTGGCAGGGTTACAACTTCGAAGATGCCATCGCCATTAACGAACGTCTGGTTAAGGACGATGTCTACACTTCAATTCATATTGAATCCTACGAATCAGAAGCGCGGGAAACGAAGCTTGGACCTGAAGAAATGACGCGGGAAATTCCTAACGTCGGTGACGATGCTCTGAAGGACCTCGATGAAAACGGGATCGTTCGGGTTGGTGCCGAAGTTCATGATGGTGACATTTTGGTTGGTAAGGTTACGCCAAAGGGAATGACTGAACTGTCTGCCGAAGAACGGCTCCTGCACGCCATCTTCGGTGAAAAGTCCCGTGAAGTTCGTGATACCTCACTGCGGGTACCTCACGGCGGTGGCGGTATTATCCAGGACGTTAAGGTCTTCACTCGTGAAAACGGGGATGAACTGTCACCAGGTGTTAACACCATGGTCCGGGTTTACATCGCTCAAAAGCGTAAGATCCAGGTTGGTGACAAGATGTCCGGTCGTCACGGTAACAAGGGTACTGTTTCCATTGTTATCCCTGAAGAAGATATGCCATATATGCCAGATGGGACCCCAATCGACATCATGCTGAGTCCAATGGGTGTGCCAAGTCGTATGAACATTGGTCAGCTGCTTGAATTGCACCTGGGGATGGCTGCTAAGCGGCTTGGTATCCACATGGCAACGCCTGTCTTTGATGGTGCTTCTGACAAGGACGTTTGGGACGCGGTTCGTGAATCCGGGTTCCCTGAAGACGGTAAGACGATCCTTTATGATGGTCGGACCGGTGAACCATTTGAAAACCGGATTGCCGTTGGTTCCATGCACTACCTGAAGCTGGCTCACATGGTTGATGATAAGATTCACGCCCGGTCAACTGGTCCTTACTCACTGGTTACCCAACAGCCATTGGGTGGTAAAGCTCAATTCGGTGGCCAGCGGTTCGGTGAAATGGAAGTTTGGGCCCTCGAAGCTTACGGTGCGGCCTACACTCTGCAAGAAATCTTGACCTACAAGTCAGATGATACCGTTGGTCGTGTTCGGACTTACGACGCTATCATCAATGGTCAACCAATTCCAAAGCCAGGTGTTCCTGAATCATTCCGGGTTCTGGTTAAGGAACTTCAAGCACTTGGTCTTGATATGAAGGTTCTTGATGGTAACCACCAGGAAGTTCAATTAAAGAACATGGATGAAGATGACTCCGAAGTTGTCAGTGTTGATGCCCTGGCTAAGTACGCTGAGCAACACAATGCCGACAATGATAAGAAGAAAGAATCGGCTTCGAAGACCCCATCTGCATCAACGACTGAAGATAAAACTAAGCAAGATTAATCGTTCTTCAACTGAGATTTACTGAAATAAGGAGGAACATCCTTTGATTGATGTCAATAAATTTGAAAGCATGCAGATCGGTCTGGCATCTCCAGACAAGATCCGTAGCTGGTCTTACGGTGAAGTAAAGAAGCCCGAGACCATCAACTACCGGACCTTGAAGCCGGAGAAGCAGGGTCTGTTTGATGAACGAATCTTTGGCCCAACTAAGGACTACGAGTGTGCTTGTGGTAAGTACAAGCGGATTCGTTACAAGGGTCGGATTTGTGACCGTTGTGGAGTCGAGGTTACCAGTTCCAAGGTTCGTCGTGAACGGATGGGTCACATCGAACTGGCTGCTCCAGTTTCCCACATCTGGTACTTTAAGGGTATCCCAAGCCGGATGGGTCTTGTCCTGGACATGAGCCCACGTTCCCTGGAAGAAGTTATCTACTTTGCTTCCTACGTGGTTCTTGATCCTGGTGACACCCCACTGGAAAAGAAGCAATTGCTTTCTGAAGCCGAATACCGGGAAAAGAAGGCCGAATTCGGTAACCGGTTCACTGCTGAAATGGGTGCGGCAGCTATCAAGAAGCTGTTGGCCGACGTGGACCTGCAAAAGGAAGCTGACGAACTGAAGGAAGAATTAAAGGAAGCTACTGGTCAAAAGCGAACTCGGGCGATCCGGCGTCTGGACATCCTGGAAGCCTTCATCAAGTCTGGTAACAAGCCAGAATGGATGGTGATGGATGTTATCCCAGTTATGCCACCTGACCTTCGTCCAATGGTTCAACTTGAAGGTGGCCGGTTTGCTACTTCTGACTTGAACGATCTTTACCGGCGGGTTATCAACCGTAACAACCGTCTGAAGCGCCTGCTTAAGCTGCAAGCACCAGGTATCATCGTTCAAAACGAAAAGCGGATGCTGCAGGAAGCCGTTGACGCCCTGATCGATAACGGTCGGCGGGGACGTCCAGTTGCCGGCCCAGGTAACCGTCCACTGAAGTCCCTGTCTCACCTGCTTAAGGGTAAGCAAGGTCGGTTCCGTCAGAACCTGCTTGGTAAGCGTGTTGACTACTCTGGTCGTTCCGTTATCGATGTTGGTCCATCCCTGAAGATGAACCAAATGGGTCTGCCAGTACCAATGGCTCTGGAACTGTTCAAGCCATTCATCATGCATGAACTGGTTAAGCGGGGTCTCTCTGCTAACGTTAAGGCTGCCAAGCGGAAGATCGACCGTCGTGATGACGATGTCTTCGATGTATTGGAAGACGTTATCAAGGAACACCCAGTATTGCTGAACCGGGCACCTACTCTGCACCGGCTTGGTATCCAGGCCTTTGAACCAATCCTGGTTTCTGGGAAGTCCATGCGGTTGCACCCACTGGTATGTACCGCCTACAACGCCGACTTCGATGGTGACCAGATGGCCATCCACGTGCCATTGTCTGATGAAGCTCAAGCCGAAGCACGTTTACTGATGCTGGCTGCTCACCACATTCTGAGTCCACGTGACGGTGAACCAATTGTGTCACCATCACAGGATATGGTTATCGGTAACTACTACATGACCACTGAAGATAAGGGTCGTGAAGGTGAAGGAATGATCTTTAAGGATACCGACGAAGCCGAAATGGCCTACAAGAACGGTTATGTTTCCCTGCAGACCCGGGTTGGTGTTCAAGTATCCTCATTCCCTGAAAAGCCATTCACTGACGAACAGCGGAACCGGATCATGGTAACTTCCGTTGGTAAGCTCCTCTTCAACCGGATCATGCCAAAGGACTTTGCCTACATCAACGAACCAACTGATGCCAACATTCATGAAGGGGTTGACGAGAAGTTCTTCCTCAAGCCAGGTGAAGATATTCATGATTACCTGGAAAGTGCACCACTGGTTCCACCATTCAAGAAGGGCTTCCTGTCTGACTTGATTGCTGAAGTCTACAAGCAATACAAGGTTACGAAGACTTCTCAATTCCTTGACCGGATCAAGGACCTTGGTTACTACGAATCAACGATTTCTGGTCTGACCACTGCTATGTCTGATATTCATGACTTGCCTGAAAAGCCAGAAATCATCAAGAACGCTCGTAAGCAAGTTGCTCTGATCACTAAGCAATTCCGTCGTGGTCTGATTACTGATGACGAACGGTACGAACGGGTTATCGCTGCTTGGAACGACGCCAAGGATGAAGTTCAAAACAAGCTGATTGAGCACATGGATATCCACAACCCAATCAACATGATGTCTGACTCCGGTGCGCGTGGTAACATTTCTAACTTCACCCAGCTGGCCGGGATGCGTGGTTTGATGGCCTCACCAAACGGTAAGATCATGGAACTGCCTGTTCTGTCTAACTTCTACGAAGGGCTGTCTGTTCTGGAAATGTTCCTGTCCTCACACGGTGCTCGTAAGGGTATGACTGATACCGCCCTGAAGACTGCCAACTCAGGTTACCTGACCCGGCGGCTGGTTGATGTTGCCCAAGACGTTGTTGTTCGTGAAAAGGACTGTGGTACTGACCGTGGCCTTGAAGTTACTGCCATTACTAACGGTAACGAAATGATCGAACCACTGTACGACCGGATCATGGGTCGTTACACGATGAAGTCTGTCTTTGATCCAAAGACTGGTGAGAAGATCGTTGGTAAGAACGTTCTGATCGACGAAGACATGGCTCAAAAGATTGTCGACGCCGGTGTTAAGAAGGTTACGATTCGGTCTGCCTTCACTTGCAACACTGAACACGGTGTCTGCGAACGTTGCTACGGTCGGAACGCTGCTACCGGTGACCGGGTTGAAGCTGGTGAAGCTGTTGGTACGGTTGCCGCTCAGTCAATCGGTGAACCAGGTACTCAGCTGACGCTGCGGAACTTCCACACTGGTGGTGTGGCTGGTAACGACGATATCACCCAGGGTCTTCCTCGTGTGCAAGAAATTGTGGAAGCGCGGAACCCTAAAGGTCGGGCAACGATCACCGAAGTTACTGGTGAAGTTGTTTCCATCGAAGAAAACCCAGCTGAACGGACTAAGGACGTTACGGTTAAGGGTGAAACCGACACCCGGACTTACACCCTGCCAATTACGGCACGGATGCGGGTTGCTGAAGGTGACTTCATTCACCGTGGTACAGCCCTTAACGAAGGTTCAATTGATCCTAAGGAATTGATTCGGGTTCGTGACGTTCTGTCCACCGAAACTTACCTGTTGGCTCAAGTTCAGGGTGTTTACCGGATGCAGGGTATCGACTTGCTCGATAAGCACGTTGAAATCATGATTCGTCAGATGATGCGGAAGGTTCGGGTCATGGATCCAGGTGACACCGACCTCCTGCCAGGTCAACTGATGGACATTGGTCAATTCCGTGATGCTAACAAGCCAACGCTGTACGCTGGTGGTATTCCAGCTACGGCACGGCCAGTTATCCTCGGAATTACCAAGGCGGCCCTCGAAACTAACAGTTTCCTGTCCGCTGCCTCCTTCCAAGAAACGACCCGGGTACTTACCGACGCTGCTATTCGTGGTAAGAACGACCCACTGGTTGGTTTGAAGGAAAATGTTATCATTGGTAAGATCATTCCAGCTGGTACTGGGATGCCGACCTACCGGAACATTAAGCCAAAGGAAGTTAGTGTTGCTGCTTACTCCATCAAGGATCTTGAAGCCAAGATGAAAGAGGAAGACAAGCAAAACTAAGCTTGTGGATAAATTAAGAAGAGGCTGGTAATTTCTACCGGCCTCTTTTTTGTTGCAAACGAGGTGTTTACTTGACCCAAAAATATCAAATTGAAATTCCAGAAGAGGCCTTGGAGCAGACCGACTTTCGTCCCGGGGACCGGCTGGCGCTGAGTGTTAACCACAAGCAGATTGACGTGCGACCGTCGCGGGTAATTGACCAGCTACCACAGATTGCTTTCTGGTGGTACGCTCTTCCAGCCGCAGTGGCGACCCTAGTCTTCTATGCCTTCTTTCGGGAACGCAATATTGCTCGGCCAATTCCGCTGACGGGAAGTGATTATTCGCTGGCGAATGGGGCGATGATCCTGGGGGTGATCTCGGGACTGATCCTCTTTATCACCACCTTTATTGTGGAAAAGGTGCGTAAAAACGGACCGACGAAGGATTTCTATTGGCGAAGCTTGCCACCGCTGGCAATTGCCTGTGGATTAATCATGATCTTCTCCTTCTCGGCAATTTTCTGGTTGCTTGGCCAGATGTTTACCGATGCCAGCTTTGATCTCTACACAACCACAGTTTTTGCTTTCGTAATCATTGCAGCGGTCAACTACCTGATGATCAACCTGGCGATGACCCTGACGTCGGGGGTGGTTACCAACCTCCTCACGATCATGATCATCGGGGGAATGCTCTTCTCAATGCTGACCAACTCATCCCGGGATTGGTGGAAGCATAACTTTAGCTTCCTGGGAACCGCCGAGAACTCCGCCAGCCTCCAGTTCAATGTTACCCTGATCTTTTCGGGACTGCTGATGATGACACTGGTGGACTACCTGTTCGTTAACCTCCAGAAACGGTACCAGGGACGACGGGTACTGGCCCTGCGGCTACTCCTGTATATGTTATCAGCCTGCATTGCCTCAATTGGGATTTTCCCCAATGACCCGCAGTTTCATGTGCTACATGATCGGGTCTCAATGTGGCTGGTCTACATTATGCTGATCCTGATTGTGCTGATTCGTTGGATTCTCCCAGAGGTCACCCGCCAGTTTCTGATTCTTTCCTATGTCATGGGTGCCCTGATGGGGTTGGAATACATTGTCTTTAAGCTCAGTGATTATCTTTCACTGACGGCCTTTGAACTGCTGGAGTTTGGCCTAGCCTTCTCCTGGCTGCTCCTGCTGTTGCAGAATATTGAAAACTTAGCCCGCTTTGGCCATAACCTCTTCCTGGTGAAGATTGCACCAGTCAAAGCTGGGGATAAATAATAAAGAAGTCACGGCTAACCACCGTGGCTTTTTTAGTTATGAGCAGGTAAGGGTCAGGCCTATGATAGTGGCGAGACACAGGGCTGGTAAAAAGGGGAGGTACGCTTGTCGGTGAAAGTAGAAGAAGGGGAGGGTGATCAGGCAGGCGCAGAGAATGATGACTGCCGTATTTTCAAGACCAAAGGCGAAGAAGAGGACGGCGATAAAGATGACGTCCCCACTACCGAGCCAGTGCAGGCGGGCCATGATGGTGAGGGCAATGAGCACCATCATGATAATGATCCTCGTCGCCAGGTTGGGTAATGACCAGGAGGGGATGATCAAAAAGAGGGGAAGAAGGCCAATCAAGCTGAGGGGATATAGGCACTGGTAGTAATAATCACAGCTGCAGATGAAGAGGAGGGTCTGGATGATGATGATTACCAGAAAACTGTGGAAAAGTGATGGAGTGGCAAGCATGTAGGCAAATAGTCCACAGGCTAATTCACAGAAGGTATCGTAGGCGGGAATTTGGTGGTGACAAAAGTGGCAGTGACCACCTTGGACGATAAAACCGCTGATGGGAATCAGCTGCCACCAGTAGAGGGGATGGTGGCAGTGTGGGCAGTAAGAGCGCGGTGGGGACCAGGGAGCTTCTCCTTTTCCCAGACGATAGGCACATAGGTTAGTGAATGAGGCGAGACAGATAGTAATAAAAACGGTAAATAACTTGGCAAACATGGCAAAAACCTCCTATAATAAACAGACGAGATTTATGCCAGCTGGCGTCAAAATAAATCTAGCGATCACGTTGACATTCATTTGGGGACGTGATAGTCTATTTAAGGTGCTTTTTTAGCAACGGAGTGTCTGTCGTTGGGCAGACTTTTGCGTCAACGAAGGCACAACAATCTAATAACCATCCAGCAATTTTTTTATTCATCAAAAAGAACCACCTGGATGTGTGGACTTAAAACAAGGAAGGGGAAAAATTATGCCAACCATTAACCAATTGGTACGTAAAGGCCGTAAGAGCCACAAGGGCAAGT
>CAMFOZ010000057.1 GCA_945971245.1 uncultured Lactobacillus sp. | reverse complement strand
GGCTCGGAGATGTGTATAAGAGACAGCCTAAGGTCAAACATTAATTTACTTAATTTTAAATAACTTCACTGCCCGTCGTCAAGCGGAATCGCTTTCATTTCCAAAGTAGCGCGTTTGACGGAATTATCATCAAATTAGGAAGAGTAAACCGTAAAATGAAATTTCTTTAATGTTCATTTTGGTTAAACTTGACTTATAGAGCGTGCCCGCCGACAATTTAGCTAAGAATATTCGTAACAGAAAGAGGTCTTTTCATGCTTACTGACCAAGAAATCCGCCAAGCCATTCACGTCATGCGGCAAAAGTTTCCTGAAGCTAACACGACTCTTAAGGCGGACACCACCTTTCACTTCCTCCTGGCAACCATCCTTAGTGCCCAGGCCACTGATAAGTCCGTCAACCTGACCACCCCGGCCCTCTTCCAGCGTTTCCCGGGTCCCCGTGATCTAGCGGCGGTGGAACCAGCAGACGTCGAACCATATATCAAACGCCTCGGTCTCTACCGCAACAAGGCCAAGTACCTGGTTAACTGTTCACGGGCGATCGTCAAGGACTTCAATGGTAAGGTCCCCCACATCCGCAAAGAGCTAATGAGCCTTCCCGGGGTTGGACGCAAGGTGGCCGACGTGGTGCTGGCCGAGTGCTTCAAGATCCCTGCCTTTGCGGTCGACACCCACGTCAGCCGGGTGGCCCGGCGGCTTGACATGGTTGACCAAAAGGCAACTCTTCTCCAGATCGAGCACCGTCTGATGGCTGCCGTCCCCGAAGATAAGTGGCTGGATGCCCACCACAGCATGATCTTCTGGGGCCGTTACCAGTGCACCGCCCGAAATCCCAAGTGTGCTCAGTGTCCCCTGCTGGCAATGTGTAAGTATGGGCAAGATAACATAATGAAAAAGGGAGCGAGACAGAAGTCGTTTACGACTTCGTCTTCCGACGCGAAGCTAGCCGTTGGGAGCCCCCGCGAGCACAAATAGGCCTCAAGCGTTCGGATTTCCCGAATGCTTGAGGCCATTTGTGTACCGCGCTGTTGACTTTTGATCTATATAACAGACTCAAGTCACAGTCCCTTTTTCTATTTATAGAATTGTCTTGATTCCCATCACGATCAGCATGGCTCCTAGGATCAGTTTGATCACCAGGGCCCGCTGCGGTTTTCTAGTCAACCAGAGAATTACCGGCGGGGCCAGCAGAGCACCCACCAGCGAGCCAACAATCAGACCGCTAGCAGCTTGCCAATCAACGGCCCCACCAGACAGGTGCAGGAGGGCACCGACGATCGACATGCCAACTAGTACATACGCTGAGGTGGCCGAAGCATTGGCCATTCCCACTCCTAACAGGAGCAGACCAGCCGTAATCGGTCCGCCGCCACTGAGGCCAGCAACGCCGACCATCAGGCCACCGATGACGCCATAGGCAATACTGCCCCACTTCGAGGAGGTCGGCTGCTTGGCTGACCGGTGGTAGGTCTTATAGATAATCCGGATTCCCAAGGCAGCGAGGATAAGCCCAATCACCAGCTTATACAGTTTTTCCGGTAGCCATGGGGATATCCAAAAGCCGATGAAGATGCTGGGGATCGCCGCCACGAGCATCCGGTTGCCCAGGCGAAATTCGATCATCCCCCGCCGGTAGTAGGACCAGGCCCCTACCAACAGGGCCGGCAACGCGGTCACAATTGACGTGGCCGCAGCCGTTGCCGGTGGCAGGTTGAAGAGTGCCGTCAAGACCCCCAGGTAGATGGCACCACCGCCACCGCCGAGGGAAATGACGAAGACCCCCACTAGCAGGCCCACCGCAATCAATAGAATCAAGTTACTCGTCAAAACTTATCAGTTCTTCCTTTCAATCATGCACTACCAACCGGTTCATGCCAAACGTGATGATAAATGCTGCTACTAAGAAGACAATTACCACCCAGTAAGGATACTGGTAGTTCATATCCAACAGCGCCCCTGAGATCAGTGGCCCGATGATATTGCCGACACTGGTCAGGGACATGTTGATCCCGTTTAACAGGCCCTGGTTGTCCTGACTCATCTTGGTCAACAGTGTTGTGATCGCCGGCCGCAGCATGTCAAAAGCCTCAAAGATAACCAGGGTGGCGACAACTAGCTGCCAGTGGGAATGGTCATAGATCACGAAGATCGTTCCCACGGCACTGAGGAAGTAGCTGTAACGAATCAGCCGTACCTCCCCCAGCCAATGAACCAGGCCCTCGAAGAAGAAGACCTGGAGGACCAACGAGATAATCCCGTTTAAGGTCAGCACTAAGGCAATCGTTGCCAAGTCAAAGTGGTGGACCTCGTTGACATACAGGCTGTAAATACTCTCAAAGCCCGCCAAACCAAAAGCCGCCACAAAGATCATCGCAAACAGCGTGATCAAGGCCGGGGTCATCATTTTCTTTACCTGCGACCAGGTACTCCCCAGCAGCTGGTTCTCTGGATTCTTGGTAGTACTCTTGAAGCGCTCATCGTCATCCCGTGGTAAGAGGGCCCAGGCGACAACCGTACTGATCAGGCCCAAGCCTCCCGCTACCCAGAACGGGAACTTGTAGCTGACATTGGCTAAGATCCCACCTAGTCCGGGGCCGAGGATCAGGCCACCACTAAAGGCCGCCGAGAGCCAACCAATTACCTTGGCCCGCTCCTTAACCGACGTCAGATCGGCGGCAAGGGCCATGGAGGTTGGCACAAACATGGCCGCCGAAAGCCCGTCGATTGCCCGTGAAATATCAAAGGCCCACAGGTGCTGGGCAATCGCAAACAGGAATTCGGCTAGCGAGAAGATCAGCAGTCCCCACACCAGCATCGGCTTACGGCCAAACTTATCAGAGACCCGGCCGACTACCGGTGAGGCAACGAATTGGACAAAGGCAAACAGGGATGACATCACCCCCATGTCGAAGGCCGAGAATCCATACTCGTTCTTGATGAAGGGCATCACCGGGAAGATCAGGCTCATCCCCAGGCAGATCAAGAATTCACAAAAAATAACCGTCGCAATGATCTTTTTTACTTCTTTGGTCATTGTTGAAATGTTCCTTTCTTCAGACTAAAAGGGACCACGACGCGTGTCATAGTCCCTTAAGTAGGTTTAGTTCTTACTGTATCATGCTTTACAATGTTTGGCTACTTTTTCGTTGCGTCCAGACTCTCCGCATACTTCTCCTTAATGAAGTTAGCTGAGGTTTGGAGCTTTTCTAATTCCTCATCCGTCAGGTCAAGCTGGCTCTGGGCAACGATCCCGTCACGACCAACCACTGCCGGGTATGATAGGTAGACGCCGTACTCATCCCGGTAGTTGGAAACCGGCAGCTCCGTCAGGGAATTGGAGAGGATAACGTTGACCAGACGAACCGCCGCCGTGGCAACCCCGTAGCTGGTGTACTTCTTCCCCTGGAAGACGGTCCAACCACCCATCTTAGCTTCCTTATCCAACTCGTCGAGGTCGAGGCCGCGCTCCTTAGCCAGCTTGGTAATTGGCTGGTCGAGCACTTTGACCGTGGACCAGGCCGTAAACTGGGAGTTCCCGTGCTCACCGAGATTGTAACCATCCACAGAACGGGGATCGACATGCAGCCGATCGGCAACCGCCCGCTTCATCCGGGCAGAGTCCAGCAGGGTCCCCGTCCCGATGACGTGTTCCTTCGGCAAACCAGTGATTTTTTGGTAAAGGGAAGTGATCACGTCCACTGGGTTGGTAATGACAACGATCTTCCCGTTAAAGCCACTGTCCTTGATCTTAGCAGCAACATCGGCAACCGCCTCCCGGGTAAACGGCAGTTCAGCAAAACGATCCGCATTAGGATTATCCTGGAGTTTGATGTTACCGATCGCCGAAACAATTACGTCAGTATCTGCTAAAGCGGCATAGTCATTGACGGTGATGTTGGTATGGAACGGCAGGTTAGCCATGGCATCCTTGAAGTCCAGGGCATCCGCCTTGGCCTTTGCTTCATTGGTATCGATCAGTACTAGGTCATCCGCAAAACCATTGGCAACAATGTAGTGGGCAACCGTTGAACCAACGTGCCCCATTCCGATTACTGCAACTTTTCGTGCCATTATTAAGACCCCTTCCGATTAATGTTTCTCATTGTTTTTTAATATAACATGTTTTAATCTTTCGTTCCAGGTCTCGCCGTACTAATTTTGTCCTAATTGCCACTAACGATAGTCTTCCCGGTAATTGGGTTATTTTTAGGCGTAGTTACTCTATAGTAGATAATTTTTTAAATTAAATTTTGCCATAAAAGTGTTGACAAGAATGAGAATGTTATTATAATAAAGCCATAATCAATTAATCAAAGTTAAACATATCGAAAAGCAGAGTAAGCAGCAAAGCCTTTAAGAGAGCTTCTGGATGGTGAAAAGGAGCAGGTGTAGTTGCTGAAGATGGGCTTGGAATGGTACTGGCGAGTTTATTAGCCAGTAACGGGTTAGCACACGTTATTCGTGCTAGGTAATTCTAATTATTTAGAGTAACCTACTGAGGCTGGACCGGTGACGGTTCAACGAATAAAGGTGGTAACGCGAAGCACTCGTCCTTTAATTTTAGGGGACGGGTGCTTTTTTTCATCCCCAGCACCGACTTTGGTTAGTTCACTCAGTAAGAAAACATGAAAGGGAGTTATTACTATGCGGAATCGAAAGAAGAAGAGAACAATTATTTGGGTGGTTGTCGCCATCCTGGTTATCATTGCTGGTTACTTCAGTTTTGTGCGGCCCCGTCAGCAGAGTCAACGGACAGTGACCGTTGGGATCATGGCTGGAGATAAGAACGAAGCCAAGTTATGGCAATCAGTCACCAAGACCGCTAAGGACAAGTACCACGTTACGGTCAAGACCAAAGACTTCACCGATTACAACCAGCCAAACAAGGCCCTGCAAAACGGTGATATTGACCTGAACGCCTTCCAACACAAGCTCTTCTTACGGAGCTGGAATAAGGCCCACCACACCGACATCGTTTCGATCGGTGACACCTACATCACCCCAATCCGGGTCTACTCACAAAATTACAAGAGCTTAAAGGACCTGCCGGACAACGCGACGGTAGCTGTTCCTAACGATGCTACCAACGAATCCCGGGCCCTGTTCGCCCTGAAGAACGCCGGCCTGATCACCCTGAAGAAGGGCACGACCCTGGCAAGTGCAAACTCAGTCGCCAAGAACCCGAAGCACATCCAGTTCAAGGAATTAGCCGCTGAACAAACCGCCCGTTCCTTAAAGGATGTTGACGCCGCGGTTGTCAACACCAACTACGCGCAAGCCGCCGGGATCAACTACAAGTCCGCCATCTACGTTGAACCAATCAACAAGGATTCCGAGCAATGGGTCAACATCATCGCGGCCAAGAAGAGCAACCGTAACAACAAGGCCTACCAAGACGTGGTTAAGGCTTACCAAACTGAAAAGACTAAGCAATTCATCAAGAAGCACTACGGAACCGCTGAATTACCAGCCTGGGACCTGAACTTCAATAAGTAACGGGAGGACTTTATATGGCAGATCCAATCATTAACTTACAAGACATTAACGTCACCTTTAAGCAGGGTAAGAAGGTGGTTCACGCCGTCCAAGACGTCTCCCTCCAGATCCAACCTGGTGACATCTACGGGATCGTCGGTTACTCCGGGGCCGGGAAGTCTACCCTGGTGCGGACAATCAACCTCTTGCAGAAGCCAACGGACGGCACGGTGACCGTCGATGGCGACACTTTCTTCAGTGACCACCGTCAACAGGTTTCCAACAAGGAACTGCAGAACAAGCGTCGTAACATCGGAATGATCTTCCAACACTTCAATCTGCTCAACGAAACCTCCGTGATCGAAAACGTCCTGTTTGCCTTAAAGCACAGTGACCTCGATGACGACGCCCAGGAAAAGAAGGCCCTGGAGTTACTCGACCTGGTAGGCCTCAAGGACAAGGCTGAATTCTACCCGGTCCAACTCTCCGGTGGTGAGCAGCAACGGGTTTCCATCGCCCGGGCCCTGGCTAACGACCCGAAGATCCTGATCTCCGACGAAGCCACCTCCGCCCTAGACCCACAGAATACCAACCAGATCCTTGACCTCTTGAAGAGCCTCAACCAGAAGATCGGGTTGACCGTTGTCCTGATCACCCACGAGATGGACGCCGTCAAGCGGGTGGCCAACAAGATCGCCGTGATGGAGTACGGCAAGATCATTGAGAAGGGTGCCCTCCAGGACGTCTTCCTGCGGCCAAAGGAAGAATTGACCCGGCGGTTCGTCGGGGGCTCCCTAGCCGCCGTCGATACCCTCAAGGCCTTCAACCTGGACCACCTTGAAGACGACGAGGAGCTCTTCCAACTGGTCTACAACAGCAACAACGTGACCCAGTCGATCATTGTCGAACTCTACAAGCGCCTCAACGTCGAGGCCAGCATCCTCTATGGGAATGTCGAAGTCCTCAGTGGTCAGCCGGTCGGGACCCTGTTCATTGTCGTCAAGGGCGACGCCAAGCAGCGTGAACAGGCCGTCGACTTCCTTAAGCAAAGCAACGTAACCGTAACAAAGATTGATGATAGGAGGATTTGGAATGAGTAAGCTTTTACCAAACGTGATTCAACTCGGCTGGGGTGGCGACAACGGTTGGGGAACCTCAATCGTGCAGACCATCTACATGACCTTCTGGCCGGCAATCTTCGGTGGCATCCTCGGCCTCATCTTCGGGGTTGCCCTGGTGGTCACCGAACCCGGCGGTATCCTTGAGAATAGATTTTGGTTCAACGTCTGTGATAAAATTGTATCAATCTTCCGGGCCATCCCGTTCATCATCCTGTTGGCCTTCATCGCTCCATTCACCCAGCTTTTAGTTGGGACCCAGATTGGGACGACGGCGGCTCTGGTCCCGCTGACTCTCGGGGTGTTCGGTTTCTACGCCCGGCAGGTTCAAGTAGCTTTGGAGAGTGTCGACCACGGAAAGATCGAGGCAGCCGAGGCCATTGGAGCCACCAACTGGGACATCATCAAGGACGTCTACCTGCGGGAAGCCCGTTCCGAACTGACCCGGGTCTCCACGGTGACCCTGATCAGTCTAGTCGGTCTGACCGCCATGGCCGGTGCGATCGGTGCCGGTGGTCTTGGTAACACCGCTATCTCTTACGGGTACAACCGTTTCAACAACGATGTGACCCTGGTTGCCACCCTGCTCGTGCTGCTCTTTGTCCTGGTCATTCAAGTGGTTGGTGACTTTATCGCTAAGAAGCTTGATCATCAGACTCGTTAGCCCATTCTAACCTACCCCCAACAAAGGAGGCTGCTACTATGGAAACCAACGAACAAGTCCAGGTCCTGCAAGACCTGATTAAGATCCACTCCGTCAACGGCAATGAGATTGCGGTAGCGGAGTACCTGCAGAAACTGTTTCTGGCCCACGGCATTGATGTCACCGTCGATGCCTTTGGCGACCGTCGCGCTAATCTGATTACCCAGATCGGGGCCGGCACCGATCCGCGGGTCCTCGGCTTCACCGGCCACCAGGACACGGTAGTCGTATCCAATCCCGAGCGCTGGCAGCACGATCCCTTCGGCGGTGAAGTGGTCAGTGGCCACATTTACGGCCGGGGTGCCGCCGATATGAAGAGCGGCCTGGCTGCCCAGGCAATTGCCCTGATCGAACTCAAAGAGGCTGGCTACCAGCCTGCCGGGACCCTTAAGTTTCTCGCTACCTCTGGTGAGGAAACGGGGACCCCGGGCGCCTGGCGACTAGAGAAGCAAGGGGTCATCGATGATCTCGATGCCCTGGTAGTCGGGGAGCCGACCGGCGGGAACGTCGTGTTTGCCCACTCCGGCAGTCTGACCTACCGGATCACCAGTATCGGTAAGTCAGTGCACAGTTCCCACCCCGACCAGGGGATCAATGCCATTGCAGGCCTGCTTCACTTTATCGAGCAGGAAAACGCACTCTTTGACGACGTCGGCGATGACCAGTACCTGGGCAAGGTTCAGCACTGCATCACCATCATCGAAGGTGGTAAGCAGGCCAACACAATCCCGGACCTCGCCCACCTCTTCGGCAACATCCGGCCGACCGCGGTTTTCAATAACCAGCAGGTCACCCAGCGGTTGACGGACCTGGTAGATCAGATCAACCACCAGACCTCCTTCCAGCTGGAGCTAAAGGTTACCCAAAGCTTCGGGCCGGTCATCACCAAGCCGGACAACGACTTCGTTCAGTTGGCCCTCCATGCCGCACAGCGGAACTACCCAAACGACGTGGAACTCAAGACCATCAACGGGGCGACCGACGCCAGCGTCTTCACGCTCAACCGACCGGATCTACCCGTGGTGGTGCTGGGCTGTGATTCCTGGAACATGGCCCACCAAACTGATGAATGCACAACGATTCCAAGTTACCTAGCAGCGATCAAAGCATACAAGCAAATCGGCCGTGACTTCTTCAATTAGAATTTAATAAACTCCCGAAAGGTCGATGAGAAATCGGCCTTTTTATTATTCATTGATAATTAATTAAGGCAAAACCACAATGTTTAAGAAAAGATGAAGATTTTCGGGAACGCTTTCAAAAATTGTTCACTATTCTAAAACGGGCTAAAATTGTTCGATTGACGCTTAAGAGAACATCCTGATAAATCATTAATCATTCCTAAGCATTTGCTAAGTTCTGTTCCATTTTTACTTAGCAAAAAATTAGCTAATTATTATCAGCGTTATGGAAGAAACTTGCTATAATAAGGGTGTTGAAAGATAATAAGTTTTTTTAGAAAAGGAAGGGTGTTTACCATGATGTCAGCTTTAAGTAACATGATTGCTGTTGTAAGTTTTGTTGGAATTATTATAGCTTCTGCTGCCGGGATGTTTGTAGGTGGTAAACCCCAACAATAATCTAAAAGATTAAGCAATTATTCATTTATAACAAAACCCACAGGTATGGTTATTGGGAGCATGCCTGTGGGTATTTTTTATCTAAAAAAGGGCTCCAGTCATGCTGAAACCCAGTTTAATAGTTATTTGATTAGCCAACCTTTACCGGCGTATCCGGGGTCTCCCCGTTCACCAGGGCCAGATTGTTGTCAAAGGCCTTCACAACCATGTTGCGGACCGCGTGCGTCGTGTAGAAGGCGGTGTGCGGCGTTACCAGAACGTTTGGCCGGTCAATCAGGTCCTTTAAGCGGGCGTCCGGGAATTCCTTACCCCGCCAGTCAGCGTTGAAAATGCCTACTTCGTTTTCGTAGGTATCCATCACGAAGCCAAAGAGCTTGCCGCTGTCCAGGGCCCGCACCACGGCGTCCGTGTCCACCAGGGCGCCCCGGGAAACGTTCACCAGGACCGCATCGTCCTTCATCTTGGCGATACTCTCGTCGTTGATCATCTTGATCGTGTTCTTCAGGGCAGGCACGTGCAGGGAGATTACGTCGGCCTGCTGGTAAATGTCGTCCAGGGAGTCGACGTAGTAACCAGCTTCCTCGAGCTTTGGATCATGGAAGACGTCGTAGGCAATTACCTTGGCGCCGAAGCCTTCCATGATCTGCATGTAGACCTGGCCAATATGCCCAGTCCCAATAACCCCAATCGTCTGGTCACGAACCTCGCGCCCAATCGTCGGTGCCCAGCGCAGGTCGCCGCTCTCAGTCTTGCGGTCCAAGACCTTGGTCTGCCGCAGGATCCGCGCCGTCTGAATGGCAGCGTGTTCGGCAATTGCGTTTGGCGAGTAGACCGGCACGTTAGTGATTTCAAAGCCCAGTTCCTTAGCCGTGGCCATATCAATGTTGTCCACCCCGACGTTCCGCAGCGACATCTTGGTGATGCCCTCATCTGCCAGTGCCCGCAGCGTTTCCGGCGTGTAGTCTAACTGTTGGTAGACAACCACGCCGTCTGCCCCGGCGGCCTGCTTGGCCGTTTCCGGGGTCAGCAGGTCGGCGGTGTAGTCAACGGTGACCTCGGGATGTGCCGCAGCCCATTCCTTTAAGTACGGTTCCTCATCCTTACGAATACTATATGCAAAAATTTTGGTCATTGAGATTCCTCCATTTCGTAGTGTAGCAACAACTTCGTGAGGGTAATTCTTCCTCAAGATCATTATCCCGGAATTGACGCCTAATGCCAACCGTTTTATTGTAAATATTACTAATTTTAAGTGGCGGGATCGCTTTACTTGCTCTTCGCCACGTTCACCAGCATAATTAATACCAAAAAAGGAGATGTGTCACTATGTTCAACCTTCCCCTCGGCATCGGCCAGGTCCACGCCATGCACGAACTATTCAAGGCCGACCCGCGCCTGGCAATCATCGTCTTGGCCCTGCTGATTGCCCTGGCCTTCTACTTCAACAACCGCCGCTAGTCCTTCAGCTGGGCACCCAGGTCATAGGCCTGCTGCCCATACCGGTCAATTGCCGGGTGAGTCAGGGCGCCGTGGTCCCAGACGGTGCCGGCATCGTGCCAGCCGAGGTAGTTGGCCAGCTGGCGGTAGTTAATCTTCATCGAATCGAAGACGTGCTCGTCCGGATCATAGGCGGTGGCCAGCATCATGATCTGCTTGTCCATCCCCTTCAGCGTTGTGTTGATGTCGTAGAAACGATCAACGACCGTCTTGAGCAGCGAACTCATTGCGTAGTAGTAGACCGGCGTGACCAGCACGACCAGGTCGGCCTGGGTTACCTTGGTCAGCAATTGGGCGCAGTCATCGTCCTGGGGAATGGGATCCTCATTTTCCGCCACCATGACAAAGTTCGTCTGGTGGTCGACGACATTGTAGCGGTCGACTTGCTGCCCCGCCGCATGGGCTCCGGCAACAAAGCTGTCAGCCAGGTAGGTTGAGGCCCCGTCCGCGTGGGCACTCCCTGAAATGACGATAATTTTCATCCTTAATCACCCTTTCCAGTTTTCCTACCTAAACTCTAACGGAAACGCCGCCCCATGGCAAAATATTTGTCCTGGGCGGCGCTTTTTAATAAGTTGGTGGATTATAGAATGAAGTTAGCCACCCAGTTGGTGGTAAATAAAAAAC
>CAMFOZ010000056.1 GCA_945971245.1 uncultured Lactobacillus sp. | reverse complement strand
GTAATATCTTGGCCATGCCAAACTTCCAAGTGCCGTCAAGGTACTGGTCAAAGCCTTGACAGGTAAATGGTGCTTTAATACGGCCATGCACGGTATTGATTGACATAACATGATCGTCTTTGACTGACCAGTCACGGCTCCGCTGTAAATCTAGTTGTGGGTGTTTGAAGCTAATTGGCCGCCACAGCCAGTCCAAGTCTCGTGGGGCTGATTGCCATATATCATTGCCAAACTGATCTTGCTTGCCAGAATTGTAGCGATAAGGATGCTGTGCAAGTTGCGTTTTAACTGTTTTGTATCGGCTAACAACACCACGAATGGCTGAAATGGCCATTTGAGACTTTAGGCCAAACTTGTCGCGAACATCACGATAAACTTCTTTCTGCACATCATTTTTATTCAATGGAAATTGGTGTGCAAAGATATAGCTTGAAATGTAGTTGCACGCTTGACGATACTGCTTCATTGAGAGCTTTAGGGCACCAATATCAAAAATTGATTGTGGCTTGATTTTTATTTTAATCGTAATTGCTTGTTGCATTAGCTTTCACCTCACTTTCTTCACAGCTCTATTATAACATTATTAACTGAGAAATTCGTCAAAAATAGGCAAAAAAAGCGCCTGAGGCGCTTGAGAAGGGCTTTCCTCCCGTCACTAAAGTAACGGGCCTCCAGCCCTAATTAGTGAAGAAGTAGAAGCCAGCACACTGAGCTTTGCTAGTGGGCTGAATAGTGGCGATTGCCAGCAGCAAGTACGTCACGAAGGTTGACGACAAGAAGTAGGCTATCCTGAATATTCTTCTGCATTGACCCATGTTTTCTCTCCTCCCAAGTTTGTCAGTAACGCTCTCGTTCCCTGCTCAGAGCTCACCATTTGGCTCCTGCTGAATTGTATTCCCTACTCTGTATAATTTACCGTCCCCAGCTCATAACGCCCTAGAAAGGCTTATATGGCTTTCCAGGGCATGGGGCTATTTTAGGTGTTCCATCGGTTCTATCTGATCAGTTGGGGATGCTAACTACATGGTTAAGTTGGTCCGGACTTGGTGAATTTCAATCCGGTAGCCAACTACCTTCCGGCCCTCAGCCTTTGGTGTAACATCCACTACCAAATTAGGATAGAGATTATCAATCTCCTCAGTTGCGACGTTTAGTACCTTTTGCCGAAAGCGGCCTGGTGTCCAGTGTTTCGGCTTGCCGTCTTTATCGAGACCCAGGAACCACATTTCAAACTCGTCCAGAGTGCCTTCAATTACCGCATCTGGTAATTTCCGATGAGCGGAGTCCCACTTGCCCATACCGTTAGCATTCCAAAGTTTCAACAAAGTTAAAGTGTACTTAGACTTAACATGTGCTAGGTCCGATAGTCGAAAACTGTAATAGCGCTTCTTCAACTGGAAAACATACGGAGCCACGTACGGGTTAAAAACAAAGGTGATCTGTCCACTCGTAAAGGTGTCAATGTAGCCGAACAAAGAGGTCATCCGGATCCCCCAGCTTCCATCGTCGTCTTGAACTTTCAGATAGATTGCTGTCTTCTCGTTAAGCGCCCGAAAAGCCTTAACGATTCGATTATAGCTAGCCCCGGACGATTGCATCCCAAAATAGTGGATCATATCAACAGCCTTGATTCGATATTTTTTGCCTGCCGAATCGTCCTTTTGGACACAGCTAAAGCAGTAGTCGAGGACCTTATGTTGGAACGTCGTAAGCTTGCCAAAAGATTTCGACAAATCGTTTGCCTGCGTGACCAAATAATTGTTCCGACTCAAAACATCCCCCAGTGCTTTTTTCATTTTGTTGTTTTGGACAACCATCTTTATCCCTCCCCATGATAACTATTAATTTCAGTATACCCTATTTGCATGTTTTTAACATTCACCGTATAAGTGTGGGTGCAAAAGAGTTATTTGATGGGTGCAAAAGAGTTATCATAACGTGCAAATTAGTTATCATAAGGCGTGCAAATTAGTTATCATAGGCTCCCCTAACCCGCATGGTTGAGCCATTCCTACATCCCTTAATGTATATAGAATGTAACTTTAATGTATCTCTCTAATGTATCTTCCTTAGGAAAACCAGGCCAAAAATAATCACAAATAGAAAATTTTTAGCAACATTTATCAACAGCATCCCCACCTATCGAATTGTAATTAATGGGGATGGCTGTTTTCTTTTCGACTAAATTTTTTGAATAGTAAAGAGTCTTAGAGATCATCCCCATCTCAATGGGTTTACTGTTGCCTTATTCAACTACATTTTTGGGAATTTCCTCTTTGCAAGAATATAGAAAAAGGCCCTAGGAATGTTCCTAGAGCCTTTGGGTACGCACTTATTTATTTGATTGCCTTGCCCGGTAGACCCAGGGAAAGATAATGGGGCCAGAAGTATTGGTGTGTCACGTATTTGGTCTATGCCTCTACTCTGGCCCCTCAATTCAAGGCAACTATATATTACCACATTATTTTTTACCGTCAAGTGGGGATGCATCTTAACTGTAATTGGCAATCAAGAAGACCACTACTTCACTGCAGGCAATCAACGCAAAGGAAAGCAAGCGTGCTGTCCAACCTTGTTCATTATGCTTTCCTGTTCTCGCTGTCAAACGTGTTTGCCGACTTTTCGATTCTGATCCCGGGCCTGTTCTAACGCTTGCTGATGTCTAGCTTTTACTGAGCGTTTGCTGTTGTTCTCTTCAGCTTGGGCCCCAGCCATCTTCTGATCGTACTTGAATAGCCTCATTTCAGGGTTAGTGTCCTCAAAATAGCCCTGCACAATCAGCGTGAACCAGCCGGCCTCATTGATGCTCTCCCAGCCATCAACGTGTTGGCCCAGCCATCCCCGCTTAATTGCATGGACGTAGGCTTCTCCGTTAGCGTTCCGGAGTCGGGCACCATCTGTATCTCTAAAGGCGTGGAATACGGCCCTCCAGAAGCGGTATTTACCCTTGCCTAGGTGCTTATGGGGCTCAAAATATTTATAGTTTCCCGTTAGCCGTTGCAGGGCAAAGCCAGGCTCGCTTTTCAACATCTTCTCTCATCCCCTTAGGGCTTAGAGTACCACGTCCAGATTGTAACATTTGGTGTGAGTTGTCTTAGTTTCTTTGGTCCGTGGCTGGATCACCCGGGTAGTCTTGTCTACTTCCCGGAACTGTTTGATCTGGTAGCCCTGATCTTGCAGGTGCTGGATCACCTGGTCAATGTTAGCTATCAGGCCCCATTCAGCAATGTCAGCTTCATCAAAAGTGAGTTCCTTATAGGTTGCTCCGGCCTGTTTAGCTTTGACAAGCGTCTTGTCTAAGGCTTGCAGTGCATCCCTAGAGGGAACTACTTGGCTATTGTCTTCCGTCATCTCGTCATCCTCCTCTTGCCAACTCTCCGGTTAAGGTTGCGTGCCCTGTCATCAGCTTTCTGATGTTTCAGATTATTTTTCTCCTGAGACTGTTTAGCGGCCTCATAGGCTTCCTTTATTCGTACATCATGCAAATACAGGCGCATGTATGGACTGTCGGAGCGGAAGTATCCCACACAGAGCAAACGGTGCCAGTCGTCATCACTGAGTTTGTCTCTTTCAGCTGCATGTTTACCAAATTGGCTATCACTCTGAAGCTTTTGAATAACATCCAATTCCAAAGTGCCATCAGCAACTTTAATTGGCTCCTTACTGAAAATTGCAGTGAAAGCCCGTCGAACTTTACAGTGCAACGGCCTATTTTTCCGTGCCACTTCTCTCTTAATCAAATATTCTTTTGGGTGAAAATAGATATAATCACCATTAAGCCGCTCTAAGGCTTCTTTGGTTTCTTCTTGTGATGCCGTCATATGGTCATCCCCTCATGTTTTACTGTGTTGCATTTCTAAAACCGTCGAATTCGACCGGTTTAGAATTTAGCGTTCGTTCTTGCAAATATTCAAGGCCCGGTACATGTCATTCCCGACTTGTTCCCAGTCGTGTTGAATCTGTTCCCGATCCTCAGTAAAGCTTTGACTAGGTGTCTGGTACAGGCTGTGATGACCCGCGCCAAATGCCTTGGCTGGAATGCTGAGTAGGCTAGCCAGCTTCACGAGTGCTCTGACAACTGAGTTGGCAATTTTTCGCATGTACAAGCCCCCTTACTAATTAAACAATTATATATTACCATATAATTTTAGCAAAATAAATCGGTGTAAGGGATTAATTTATCAGTGCAATTTCAACCAATTTTGCACCGATAGATCATTTTCTGCACCGATTCTTTTATATGGCCTTGGTTCTACTTCAGGATAGGATAGGTTTCTTCCTCTACCCTATCCTCTTGGGCTTCCTGGTCACGTTTGATCGACCGCCTGAGGTTATCTACGAATACCCGGTAGCGTTCGTAGTAGCGTGTCCCAGAGGATATGTCCTGGAGGCCAACTTCATCAGCCTCCCCAAAACGGAGCTGGCAAGCCCTAAAGGCAGCTTGAAGTAGTTCTTTGCGGTTAGTCAGTGGTCTCTCTCCATGTCGTAATAGATATGCCTTAGCAAAGGCTACCTGACCACTTCTCCGGAGAGGCGTGTAAGTCAGACGGACACCAACTTTTTGGCCGGCAGTTTTGATCCGTTTTTCTTCCAAAGCCCAGCGCTTTAGAGGTTCATTGTTCCCGTTTGGCCGTTTGTTAACCGGCTGCAATAGATAAGCTCCGGGCTGCTGGCCGGTGGTTAGTTGCCTAATCAGGCTCATCTCTCGGCCCGTGAAAGGTATCTTCCGTGGGTATTGGCCATAGATACTCAACTGGTTGTCGTGGAAGTCCCCGACTTTAACCAGGCCCATCTCATTCTCATTGAGGTTCCGGGAAGCTTTAACACCCTTAAAGGCTAATAAGACAGCCACGGCACTCTCAGGCTCACTATTCTCCAGTACCTGATTAATCAGACTCAGGCTATAAGTGTTCCGGCGGATCCGTTTAGTGGTCTGGGCGGGGCCTTGGCCTTTGTTGTGAGCTGATTCATACCAGAAGCGGGTTTTAGGCATCTTCAGTTGGTTCTCAGGTTCCAGACTGGCTAGTTCCCGGAGCTTGTCATCTGCCTTAATCAGGAGGCCGATCTTGGTGGCCACTGTTCGGTAGCTATATATTTTGGCCATCCCCTTGTAGGTGGCTTGCACCTGCTTAGTCTGAAACCGCCAGAAGGGCCGGCTGAACTCTTCTTCCAGTGGTGCCATGTGGCGGAGTGTGGTGATCATTGATCTTATCGTTGACTCAGCTAACTCCGGATCCAGGCACGCACCCAGGATGGCTAGCTGCTTGATGTTGTTGTAGTGCTCAAAAGGCTTCCTAACTACAGCTTTGCCTGTTCCCTTGCTAACGATTGAGAGCTGGAAGTGGTCATTAAAGCCCGGAGCATCCAGCAGTACTAGGCGGAGGATCATCCCCTCCCAATCAGCTGGCATCTCATCTTTCAGCATCATCCCCACTAGGACTTCATCGTCAACGAGATTGTGTTCTCGGATATATTGAACGGCATCCGTGATGTTGCCAACTCGATTCAAATGTAATGCATATTTGTACATTTTCTAATTCCTCGCTTTTCTTCTCAGTTCGGAGTGCATTACGCATATGTTCTATTTCTTTAACTGTAACTAATTTGTTACTGTAACTAATTGCTTGCTTGTTTTACTCACTTACTTTACGAGATGTAACCTTATCAATTTTCTCCGTGTCCGTCTATGGTTTTGTAGCGAAAGCATTAAAAAGTTTTGTTAGCTGCTGCCATCCCCAGCTGATGGATCTTGTAGAAGCCTGCTGGGGCCATCTATGCGCTTGCTTGCATCCCCAGTGTTAGGAATGGTGGCAGCCCTTGTTTCATACTCTTTTATACTTTCTGATTCGTTTTATACTTTTGTCGCTTTCCCGCCTCTTTTTGTCGCTTTATCCTTGCATTGTGTAGTAATAATGCTACAATAATAGTGACTATGTTTGGAAGGGAGGGCGTTCATGAAAACATCTTCAAAAGTCAATCAAGCCAAGCCATTATCTGTGCCTGGCTATCACATTGAATACTCATTAGTCGGAAGGAACGTCGGAGATCAGATAGAGCTGGAAGGCATCCCCTACCAGGTTGTTAGCCAGCAAGCTACTCGTGTTTCTCCTGAGCAGGTTAAGGCAGTAGCCACTGGTCCCCTTCCTAGTATCCGGGAGCCGTTAACTATCTACCGGATCTATTACCGCAGACTGTATAAATAGTCACAAGAAGGAGGTGTTGTAATGCAGAACGAAGGTAATATCGCCAAGCACAACCGGATCAAGGAACTGTGCAAGGAAAATGACGTTAGCATGGCCCAACTGGCTGATTACTTGGGTGTCTCAGCATCAACGCTAAGCGCCTGGGCCAGTGGCCGGCGTCCACCATTCGACTCCATGATCTGGAAGACGATTGCGGATGCATTTGATGAGCGGGTTGATTACGTGATGGGCTTAGACCGAATTGACCCGGAGCACTACTAGTAATTGAAAGGAGCTAATCAGCATGAAAGAAATTGATGGCAACGGCATTGAGGGCCACAAGCTGGATCTAACTTCGCCTAAAGGGCGGGATCTGAAAACATTTGATAAATTGGTTACTGGCGCACTGTCTGGCTATCTGCGGAGTGCAGTTATTCATAAGTTGGAAAGCAACCCTAGTTCCAGAGCAATTACTGTTGCAGAGGTTGCTCAGACTATTCTGGATGTCTCCCACAATCACTTCGCATTAGATCCGGTGGCTAGCCGTCTAACCGTTGATGACTTACTGAAGGATGAGACAGCTAAAGACGTTTGCCTTGGCCTGCTAGAGGATTTCAAAGAAGCTAATGGGGCACTGGCCGGAAGCATTGATGGGTTGCCTAGTGACGATGATGTTCAAGCATCCCCTGGTCAGAACTTTAAGGATAAGCTCCAACAGACTTCTGCTCAGCAGTTCAATGCTGCTAAAGCAGATAGTCTTCTGCGTCGTGTCTGCTTCATGGCAGCTCAGCAAGGCAAGCAGGCATTTACATTCGATTATGACGACCTACAAACTGACAAGGCCCTGAAAGCACACGGGTCCTCAGCTTATGTAACCTTGAAGCTGCTGTTAGCATTGCAACCTGACTTTGCTGTCTACAGCGACCACGATGGCAAGATAGCAAAGCAGAACAGTAAGCTGATCCAGCTCTTCTTGGCCCAGCTAAAGTTCTTTGCTATGAAGGAGCATCTCTTTGTCGTGGAAGAGGTCGTTAAGACGAGCCGGCACGGTGCAATTTCGAGCTTCAGCCTGACTCTTTCATGGGAACCTGGGCTTAGCCTTAATGATGCAGTCAAGCTCAGCAATCAGGCAATCAAGCAGGAAAAATTCCGGCGGTCAAAGAGCGAAGGTGATTAATTGTGCAATTGAAGAACCTAAATAAGGCTGACCCGCTCTTTGCTAAGTACACGGAGTTAGCACCCGACTGGGCAGCTATCCTCAATAGCAAGCCTGTAAAGGACAAGGACGGTACTATAAAGTACCGAGCCTACCCGCTCACTGATTCGTTTAAGGCCACCACGATGGCCCTGAACTACACCAAATACCTGAAGCCGGTCATTAATGCTGCCCGGGTGATTCTGCCCTACAAGAATGGCGGGAAGATCAAGTTTGCCGACATCAGTGAGATCGTCACTAAGAAAGACATTCATCCCCAGAGTCGAATGGCTGAAGTAACGGTGGATCCGGATAAGATTAAAGTTATCTACCAGTACCTCAACAAGCAGTACGGCATGACCGAGTTCTACGCACCGAGTTTTGCTATTCCAGTGGTCGATGAAGATCCGGCCCGGCGTTTTGGCTTCACCTTGGTAGAGTACGAAGAAACAATTGGTCTGAAGAAGGTGGGAGCCGGCGATGAGACTGCGCCTACCGACTTCTGGTACAAGGATCCCAAGACCCATGAAGTCACCCGGCTAGGCAACGATGAGATGAAGTTTTCCGCCTGGTTCAACCAGAGCATCGAGTTAGAAAGGATGTGATTTCTATGACCCATGTAAGTCTCATAGCACTACTAATCATTCTGAGCGGGCTGGCCTATTTTTCAGCAGTCCTGGCCGATCTTCTGTATATCTATCACGTAGATAATGGTGATCGGTTCATCATGGCACTTTTTCTCTGGATTATCCTAACCCTACTGATCTGGTGTGGCCCAGTGGAGAACCCAATCCAGGCGCTACTATATGCCACCAGGATTGGCGATGCCCTGACTGCTTGGACTATTTGTTTTCTGATAGTTGGGCTAACCATCGGGCTGATGATAATTAACTATCAGGTAGCAATGCATCAGCTACGTGAGCGGACCGGCAAAAAGCAAAAAGAAGACTAAGGCAATTAAGCCCGGCTAGGTGCTACACTCAATAGCCAAGCATCCCCAGCTGGGCTTCTGATATTCGAAAGGAGTTCAAGATATATGGCAAAAGAAAAGAAAGACAAGCAGGAGCAAGCTGCTATCCATACTGACCCGGACAAGTTAGCCAAGGATGTTGCAGATGCTAAGAAGGTGGCTCCATTAACGGGCGGGCCATTTGGTGATGGTGATCAGCCAATCTCATCCCCCGAGAAGGATAAGACTAGTAAAGGCAAACAAGACCCTAAGACTGAGTTCTTTGAGTCGATGGACCAGATGGTTAATACCGACCGGTTCAACTCTACACAGTCCGGCATCATTAAGTTGTTGCAAGGCAAGGATGGTTCAACCGTTCAAGACGCGGCTCAGGCCTTGATTGAGTTTGTGGAGCGCCACACTGAGCTTTACGCCCTGGCAGTCAAAGCTAAGCTAACTTCTGATGACATCCTAGCTGACCCAACTCTAGCTAATGTCTGCAAGCAGGCCGTGGCCACGATCAAGTCCACCCATGATCTTAAGACAGCCGCCTTCAAGAGCCTGCCGACCAGTAAGGAAGTCCAAGCATCCCCAGGTAAGAGTTTGCGGGCTAAGCTGATGCGTTTATCAGTCCAGCTCGTTGACCGGGGTCAGTTCAATGATCTCCTCCGGCGGTATTGCTTACGGGCAGCTCAGAATGGTGACCAGTCGATTACCTTTACCTTGACGCTGGCTTTCCTAAGTAACCCGTCCCATATGCTGGACGAACAGCAACAGCTCACTCTGGGACTCTTGTTGAACCTCTTCCCCGACTTCATGGCCACGACTGACTTTGGCGGTGAAGTTGACGAAAAGAATTCGGCCATGATCCTGGTCTTCTTAGCCCAGCTTAAGCACTTTGCCATGGCTGAGCGGTTAACGATCTCCGGTGACGAGCTCAATAAGCTAGAGAGCCTGGTGCAGGAATTCAGTGTGACCCTCTCCTGGGAGCCTGGGCTGTCGATGGACGATGCCATTGATCTGAGCAACCAGGCTATCAAGCAGGGCCAGTTTGACCAGCTGCTCGATGGCCAAGACTAGTCTGGAGGTGCAACCCATGAATGACGACGAAAAGCTGCTCTACGACTTCCTGGTGAAGGCTGGTGGCACCTTCCACTCGGTCGATTATCCACTAATGTTGTTGAACAGCTGGTGTGGCCAAGGGTACAAGAGTTTCCGGACGACTGAGTATCCGGATAAGAGTGCCTTGACGGCCGCTTACCAGCGATGCTTATTCCACCACACCCTAGACAAGCCACTATTCGAAGCAATCAAAGTACTGAAGGAGTGGTAACAATGCTAGAACTGAAAGATCTTGATGAGAGTGACCCACTATTTACTAAGTACATGCAGCTAGCACCCGGCTGGCCGGCACCCATGAATGGTGAGTCAGTGGAAGTATCCAAAGGCCACATGGCTAAGGGTTCATCCCCATTGACCGATTCAATTGATGACGCCACCCTGGAGTTTGCCTTTCCAGATGCCATCTATACCGTCATTACCGCGACTACCCGGATCATTCTTCCCTACCGCGTGCACGGGAAGATGCACTTTGCCGACATCAGCGACGTCTTGAGTGAGTCTAAGATCGTGAGTGATGGTCGTCTGCAGATGGTTCTGGACCCGGTTAAGGTTAAGCAGACCTATGAAGCTCTGTTTGAAAAGTACGGTATCACCGCCTTCTCATCCCCAAGCTTTGCGGTTCAGTGCACTGAGACTCATGGCAAGGGGTTCGGTTTCACTGCCCTGAGCTACGAGCACCCCACTGGTCTGCAGAACCAGACTGAGATGGCGGTTACCAGCACCAACTACTGGGTTAAGCAAGACAAGCAGGTTAAGCAACTGGGCGATGACCAAGACACCTTCAATAAGGCTATTCTGGAATCATAAGCATCCCCAATAGAGTGTTAATCCGCTTCTGCAGTTACGCCACATAGCAAAACACCAAAGCATCCCTGACTGGGGGTGCTTTTTATCGTTGATTTTATCGTTTATTGACTAATTAGGGCTTTCCTCCCGTTACTTTAGTGACGGGAGGAAAGCCCCCGCCTAAGCGCCTGAGGCGCTTCTTTTTTGCCCATCCTTTCTGAATATTTCATAGCACTATATGCTATAATATAACTATGAAGAAAGCGAGGTGAACCTTATGCAACAGTCAATTACAATTAAGATTAAAATCAAGCCCCAGTCCATATTCGACACTAAGGCTTTGGCCCTATCCATGGAGCAATATCGGGAAGCCTGCAACGAAGTTTCAAAGTTTGTGTTTAACCATGATTTCGAAATGTCACAGGCTAAGTTGAACCGAGCACTTTACCATCAATTGCGTAGTGACTATGGGTTGAAAGCCCAAATGGCGCAGTCAGCAATTCGCACCGTTGTGGCCCGTTATCGTACAGTTAAAACGCAACTAGCACAACACCCATATCGCTACAATTCTGGTAAGCAAGATCAGTTTGGTAATGATATATGGCAATCAACTCCACGAGACTTAGGCTGGCTGTGGCGGCCAATTAACTTCAAACGGCCACAACTAGATTTACAACGGAGTCGTGACTGGTCGGTAAAGGCTGATCATATTATGTCGATTAATACTGTACATGGGCGTATTAAGTTGCCATTTACCTGTCAGGGCTTTGACCAGTACCTTGACGGCACTTGGAAGTTTGGCATGGCCAAGATATTAC
>CAMFOZ010000055.1 GCA_945971245.1 uncultured Lactobacillus sp. | reverse complement strand
TCGTAGCTGACATCCGTCTTCGGTGTACCGTCACCCGGCTTCTTGCCTGGGTTTCCTGGCTTCTTGTCACCCGGCTTTGGTTCATCCCCTGGTTTAACGGTGATCTTGTGGTGGTTAACCTTAACCGTTACCGTTGGAATTCCGTCAGCACCAGCCTTAACACTTGCTGGGATCGTCTGACCAGTTACTTGATCATAGCCCGCCGGAATTTGTGGCGTGATCGTAATATTTTGATCAGTCTTACCAGCCAGGTCGGTATGACCAACCTCTGTGTTGTTGTTATCAGCGTCAACGTAAATGATTTTACCAGTCTGGTCGTTAGCCGTATAAGTTACGGTAATTTCTTTATCGGCCTGACCATCCTTAACCTCAACTGCTGGAATGCCAGTCTTGCCATCGGATTGATGTACCGTGTAACCACCATGTACCGGAATATCAACTGAAGCCCAAGTATCTGTGGACCATGGATCGTAAGTAACGTCACCAGTTACCTCATCAACCGTTGCATCACGGTAAATCTTAGCCGTTTGCGTAATGGTCTGTGGAGCCTGACCTGGTTCATAAATTGTTACCTTACGAGTAATCGTTTGGTTCAAGTCAGATTCTTGCGTCCCAGTGACATCCTTACCAGTTGGTGTCTTCGTGCCTGGCTGGTCCGGGTTTTCATGGTTAACATTCCGCTTGCCGTGTTCAATTACCACATTAATGTCATCAGTGTGCGCACCCTTGAAGGTAATTTGTGCCGGAGCATCAGTTTGACCGTTTACCAATACCCAGCCGGCTGGAATCTTAGCATGAGTGTCAACGGTTTGATCAGTCTTACCAGAAACTGGGAAGTCTGCAATAACATTGCCTTGATCGTCAACATACTTAACGTGCATTGATTGGTCATTAGCTGTGTAAGTGATGTTAATCATTACTGGCTTCGTATCACTCGTAACCGCAGTTTGAGCAACGTCGTCTTGACTTACCGTGTAACCATCAATAGCTGCAGGCTTAAAGTCATCCCATGAAGCAGTTGACCATGCACCATAAGTTACTTCACCCGTTACGTTATCAACAGTAGCATCACGAAATAGCTTTGCATCTTGCTTAGTAGTCGTAGTCTTACCAGAAACTGGATCAGTTACATTAATAGTCCGAGTAATCATCATGTTCAAATCAGATTCGTGAGCACCATCAATTACCTTACCAGTAGGAGTCTTATCGCCCGGCTTTACAGGATTGTCATGAGGAACATTAGTCGTACCGTGCTGAATCTTAACCGTAATATTAGCCGTTGGCGTGCCGCCAAAGGTAATCTGTGCTGGAGCATCCGTTTGACCTGGTACTAATACCCAGCCGGTAGGAATCTTAGCATTAGTATCAACAGTCTGATCCGTCTTACCAAATATTACAAAGTGTCCGCCGTCAACTGGATTACCATCAGTATCAACATAATTGATGTTCATTGATTGATCATTTGCCGTGTAATCAATATCAACGGTTTGATCAGCCCAATTAGTAATCTGATCTTGCGTAGGCGTCAATGCAGCTAATTCATCGGCCGTACCAGTCTTGATTTCACTAGTGTAGCCGGCAACTGCAGGAATGTTAAAGGCATCAAAGCCCTTAGCCGAACCATCAGAAACAGTCCAAGCACCATAAGTTACGTTACCATTTACATCGTCAATCGTAGCAGTCCGTTCATAATGAATCGTAACCTTAGTCGTCTTCAGACCATTATGTGGATCCGTTACGTTAATCGTCCGCGTCATATTTCGATGCAATGTCTCGTAGCTGACATCGGTCTTCGGCGTACCATCGCCCGGCTTCTTGTCAGGATTGCCTGGCACCTTGTCGCCTGGCTTTGGTTCTTGACCCGGTGTAACCGTAATCTGGTGGTGTTGTACCTTAACCGTGACGGTTGGGATACCGTTAGATGTGGCCTTTTCAGTTGCTGGAATCGTTTGTCCTTCAACAATATCATAACCTGACGGAGCAACTGGCGTAATCGTGACTGTATCGCCGGTCTTACCGGTCAAGTCAGTATGACCAACTTCGGCATTCTTGTTATCTACATCTTGGTAAATGATCTGACCGGTTTGGTCATTGGCCGTGTAAGTAACCGTAATTGTCCTATTCTGATCATCGCCGTTGACTGTTACCTCAGGTACGGCCCTATCTGCGGTGTAGCCAGCAAATTCATGTGGCGTAAAGCCAGCGAATTTATCATTACCGTCCTTTGCTATCCAGGCACTCTCGCTGTTAGGCACGAGCTTGCCAGTTACCGAATCATACTGAGCGGTCCTAGTAAAGTGAACAGTCTGACTCTTTTCACTATCTGGAATCTGGCTCAATTGATCGGCGGTCAAGCCCTCGTAGTCGATTGTTCGCGTAACGTCCTTGGTCAAATCATTTTGTTTGAACCAATCCGTATTTGTTGGGTCCGGGTTGGTATCAGGCTTCGTTGGATCAACCGTCTTGGTCTTGTGAACTAACTTAATGTTCAAAGCTTGATTTAATGCCTTGCCAAATGTGTAGCTGGTTGGAAGGACTTGACCTGCAGCTAATTCATAGTTTTCTGGAATAGTTAAGTTAAGATCTACGCTATTACCATTAGCTCCTGTCTTTGTAACAGTGGTGTTAGGGACAGTTACGTTGCCTTCAGTGGTGTCTTCAAAGGTAATCGTTAAGGTAGCATCCAACGTGAACTTCGCTGTGGAATTAATATTCAGGTTGTAGTTCTTATTGGCATCCTTAAGGCTTTGCAGACTTGCTGGCGTCAGGGTGACATCGTAACCTCCAGATTCCCTAGGCGTGCCGTTAGCAAACTGGTAAGTCAGACCTTCTGGAATTGTGATGCCAGTAGCACCTGAAGTACTGAATTTACTATTATCAATGTCAGTCTTCGTACTTTCTTGACTACCGCCAATTGTGACATCGGCTTCAGCAGGACTGATGATGTACTTGAACATTCCACTTTCGCTGATGTTGTAGTTTGGATTATTATCTTGTAATTTCTTCAAACCATCTGCATTCAAGGCAATGTAGTAAATACCTGCATCAGTTGGAGCAGTAGTCAAAGGATTACCATTTTCATCAACCCACTGGTAATCGCTAGCAGGAATATTAGCAGTGTTCAAACTTTCGCCGCTAATTAAACCATTTGCAGTAAAGTTACCAGCATTTGGATCAATCGTGGCAGCTTGACCATCGTAGGTCTTACCGGAAGTCGAACCAGTCTTATCACCTAATGTGACATCAAGATCTTTCTTATTAATCTTAAACGTTGCACTGCCAGTATCACCACTAATCGTGACATTGCCTGTCCCAGCAATTTGATCAATGATGCTTTGCAACTTAGCTGGATTAATCTTAATCGTGTAAGTACCAGTATTAGTTGGTGCATGGTCATCTGCAGTATCCCAAGTGTAGTCACCATCTTGAAGTTGGTAAGTTCTTTGGGTAGTGCCTGTCCCATCTGGAATTGTAAATGTTATCTGGATGTTACCATCAGTACCATTTACTTCAGCGGTCGTGACAGAGTGACCATCATAGGTCTTGTAAGCCGAGCCAGCAAGCTTTGCACTACCCTGAGCAGCAGTAATGGTGTAAGTGTACATCCCACTGATTGCACCATCTGCGAAGCTGTAGTTAGTATTAGCATTCTTGATCTTAGCAATACTGCTATCCTTAAGCTGCAAGTAATAAGTTCCGACATTGGTTGGAAGACCGGTCATAACGGTGTAAGTACCGTCAGCGTTCTTAGTCAGCCATTCGTAGTCACCATTAGTCAGACTTGAAAGATCTAAGTGTTCACCAGTTACCAAACCGTTTGGAGTCCAAGTTACTGAGTTAACAACATCGCTGACTGAAGTACCTTGACCGTTGTAGGTCTTCGTACCATTGCCGCTTAATTTATCAGTAGCAGCTTTTGGATTGATCGTGTACTTAATCGTCCCGTTGACTTCATTGAAGCTGTAGTTCGGGTTGGCATTTTGCAATGCTGCTAAAGCTCTATCTGTCAAAAGAGCTTCGTAATTACCGACCCTAGTTGGAGCGCCGGTTAGTTTAGTGCCATTTTCGTACCAGTCAAAGTCATCAGCGGTCAGCCCTGATTTAGACAATGGAGTATCACTGACAGTATCCGTACCGCTAATGTTCAAACTACTGAGGTCTAATCCAGCAGCTTGACCATCGTAAGTTTTACTTTGATCATCGTCAGAAATAGTTACACCACTGATTGGTTTAGCAACGATTTCAAATGTAGCTGAACCAGATAATTGATCAGCATTAAGAGTTACGTTTCCACTACCAATTTCACTATCGATAGCAGCTTGCAAGTGGGCTAAACCATTTGAAGTCAACTTAATCGTGTAAGTACCCTTCTGACTTGGTGCTGAGGTTAACTTAGTATTTCCATCGTACCAATCATAGTCGCCATCTTGAAGTTGGTAAGTACTACTGTCGGTGCTCCCTGGGTAGGTGAACTTAACTTCAATGCTGCCACCATTATTGATCTGTGCAGTGGTGACACCAGACCCATCAAAGACCTTTTGGTTGGATCCGGATAAGGCTGCAGAGGTTTCGGATGAGGCAGTGATCTTGTAGTTGGCATTAGTCTTAAATGTCCACTTGTAATTATCACCGTTGTTGCCGGTTAAGTTCTTCAACCTAGTTTCAGCAGATGGTGATAGTGCAACTGTGTATGTACCAGCATTAGTTGGCGTAATTGCATTACCGTGAGCATCGACAAATTGAAGATCATCATTAGCTAAGGTGATAGTTTGAGCAGTTCCATCTGAAGCATAAACAGTAGCTGAGTAGCTGTACTTAGTAGGATCTAAGTTTGCAGATGTAGTAGCTTTGCCATCGTAGGTCTTGCCATCACTACCATTCAAAGTAACAGTGGCTGTCCCTTGGTTAACATTGAATATCCCGTGGGTAGTGACATCACTAGCAGCTTGTGGGTAAGCGTAGTTAGTGCCTAATTTTGCTTTGATGTTGGCCAAACCTTGAGCGGAAAGAACAACATTGTAACTACCGACATTGCCTGGCGTTTGACTGAAGATTAGGTCAGCGTCTTGGACTGCATAAGTCAGAGTAGAACCACCATCAGTCGTGACAGTCAAAGTGTAACCTGAAGGGTTATGCTTAATCGCTGTTAACCAGTCAGACGTACCATAAGTTACTTCCTTGGTGTCATTTTTGACCGTAATGTTTACCGGCATTTGGTCAACATAGAAGGTTGCCGTTGGCGTAGTTGCATCATCAGTTACTTGCTTCCAGTCATAGTTATCTGAGCCAGTTAAATCAGCAAGTTTTGCAAGTCCTGCAGCAGATAACTTAACTGTGTATTGACCAACATCCCCAGGAGTATTAACAAATTGAAGATCACTAGCATCAAACTTTGCATGTGTATAAATAGTCTTTGTTTCACCATTTGCTGGAGCAGTAATGGAAATCGTGTAACCATTAGTGCCACCGTATTGGATATTAGCTGATTCGCCATACTTGATGTGTTGCGCACCATTGATGGTGACGGTAGCTTCAGCCTGCTTAATGACATACGTAGCCGGGTCGTGTTCTTTCTCAGTATCCGGAACTTCATTTACAGCATCCCAGTCATAGTCTGGGAACTCCTGCTTCAATCTATTAAGCAATCGGCTGGAAATCATTACTTGATAAGTACCAACGTCCTTTGGCAATTGTCCATTTGGCATCTTATCAGTAGTTGCGTAGCCATCGATATAAACGTCTCCGTCCCCCAAAATACCAGTAAGGTCTGGCTTTGTTCCGTCACTAGCCTTCCAATTAGTTAACTCGACACTGTACTTTGTCGCATCAAGTGGCAGGTCGGTACCGTAAATCGTGGTTTGGTTACCGCTTAAGGTTACCTGAGCCTTGTGTTGGTAAATCAGGTAATTACCGACGCTGTTAGACAGGCTAATGTCATAGTTCTTAGCACCGGTCAAGCCCTTGAGAGTATTAAGAACACTACTCTTCAGACGAACGTAGTAAACAGGATTACCAGTTGTTTCATTAGCTGAAGCATTAGCGTGAACTACCGCCTTGCCGTTTGCATCAACAACTTCAAGATCATCTGGAGTTAAAGTGAATCCACCAAGATCAGTCGGTTCACCAGTTAAGGAAGTATTGCCATCTCCCCAAACTAGCTTGATATCACCTTTATTAATTTGATCCTGGGTCACAGCAGCATTTTGACCATCGTAAACCTTGGAGGCAGTACCAGAAACGCCGATTACCAGAGTTGCTGGATTAACTTTGTACATAATCTTGCCAGTAATTAAACTCTTACCCTTGTTATCAACAAATGTGTAGTTCGGGTTAGCATTGGCAATTGCATCCCTACCCTTTTTACTCAATTGCAAGTAGTAAGTGCCGGCATCCTTAGGAGTAGCAATGGAATGACCATCTGAGTCGACCCATTCAAAGTCATCGGCAGACATGGCTGGGATGGTTAAGCCTTCACTATTGTTAAAGCCGTAGTTATTCTTGAATTCACTATTAGATGGATCAATTTGAACGGCTTGGCCATTGTAAATACTTTGTTCATTACCGTGCAGCTGCAGGTTTGAAACAACAGCCTGAGTAATGTGGAAGGTTGCACTACCAGTGTTGTCTTTGGACAATACTACATTGCCTTCACCTACCGCATGATCAATTGCAGTTTGAATCTTTCTAAGACCAGAATCGGTTAAAGTGATGGTGTAATCGCCCTGGTTCTTTGGGGCAGAATGATCACTAGTATTCCAAATGTAGTCGCCATCCGTCAGCTTATAGGTGGTTGGCAAGTTAGCAACAGCTACACCTTCAGGACCACTAATTACAACCTTAATCGTTGAACCGTTGGTGTAAAGATCATCGGTTGTTACAGCATTGCCAGTGTAGACCATCGAGTTCTGACCACTAAGTTCAGTCGTAGCACTTGCAGCAGTAATTACGTACTGACCCAAACTAGTTGGTGCATTGGCCATCCAAGTTACGTTATCTTTATCTAATTGTTTAATCTTATTCCAAGCATTTTGTGACAAACGAACATCGTAATTACCAACATTAACTGGAACTTCCGTTGTCCAGCTACCCCTGCTGCCAGTAGGTCTAAATTCAATGTCTCCAGCTACTAAATTATAAGTTGGACCTGTTGGTGCGGTTAAATGAATTGAAAATCCGTTTAAGTAATCAGAAGCAGCACTGCCAGTATAAACATGAGTTGAATTGCCACTAAATGTTGCAGTACCAGAACCTTTTTTAATTACCAAAGTACCAAAACCGGTACCTTGTGTAATCTGGTAGTTCTTCCCGACTGCATCTTGGATCTTCGTAACTCCAGCATCTGTTAAAACAATGTGGTAAACCCAACCAGCATTAATAGCGGTAGTTGGTTGACCACTGGCATCAACGATTTGGAAGTCACCGGAATTCAAATTCATATTAGATGGGGACACAACCGAACCAGTACTACTGGTATCATTGGCAAAGTTAACTTTTACACTATTACCACTAAGAATGTTGTAAATAACGTTAATTGCACTGCCAGTGTATGTTTCGGTTTGAATTCCACTAACATTTACATAATTCTTTGAAGGATTAATCGTAAACGTTGCATTACCACTAATTGCACTGTCGGCAATAGTAGCATTAGCTTTATTATCCTGACCCTTACCAGCCATTTCTTCCAGTGCTGCTTTGACATGGGTCTTACCAGCAGCAGTCAAAGTGATGGTGTAAGTACCAGCATTAGTTAAATTACTATCAGCAGAATCATTTGGCGTAATCGTGTAATCGCCGCTTTGGAGGGTGTAGCTAGCATTCGTCCTGGCACCTGGGAAGGTCAGGTTAACAACGATCTGACCATTATGGTTAATTTCAGCAGTGGTAATCGCTTGGCCATTGTAAGTCTTTTCGTTGCTGCCACTTAAAGTTGCCGTTCCTTGAGCTTGACTAATAGTATAAGTACCATTTCCTGCCTTAGTTAAAACAAAGTTAGGGTTATCAGCTTGAAGTTTAGTAAGGCCAGCATCAGTCAATTCAATGCTATAAGCACCTACAGTCTTTGGATAGTTTCCTGCAGTTAAGCCAACCCATGCAAAGTCACTACCAGTAAGACCATTAGCATTAAGCACTACAGTCTTACCATTTACAGTCGTAGTAAATTGCAACTTAGTTGGATCAATTGTATTAGTACTTGTAGCATCATAAGTCTTACCATAGTTGCCAATATTACCCAAAGTTGCAGTAGCTCCAAGTGGAGTGATCTTGTAACTTGCTGAACCAGTAATTGCACTATCAGCAACTGTGACATTAGCCACGTTGTCTTGACCCTTACCAGCAGCGTTTTCCAGCAAGGCATTAATTATGCTTGACTTAAGTGAAATTGTGTAAGCCGTACTATTAGCATTCACTGGGGCATTACCATCTGGAGTGTTCCAGACAAAGTCATCAGTAGTCAATTGAACTGTTTCTGAGTAATTTGCATCGCCATTCTTTGGATAATGCAAAGTCAAAGTAATGTTGTTATTTGCATCAGAACGATTCAAATCATCCACAGTAACAGCTGAACCGTTGTAAACTCGCGTCCCCCGTCCACTTAGCGTTGCCGTCGCCCGGGCCTGAGTAATTTCCAGCGTGCCGTGGCTGTCAGCGAAGTGGTAGTTGTAGTTAGCGTTAAGTCCCTTAATGTGGTCCTTCCCGGCATCAGTAAGGACAACGTCGTAGCTGCCGACGTTGGTTGGGTCACTAACTGCCGTTGCTACATCACCAGACTGCAAGTGATAGGTCAACGTCTGCCCACTATTAGTGGTGATGGTGATGGCAAAGTCACCGGCATCCGGACTAATTGCCCCACCAGTGTATGAACTGGTCTGGGTTTGTGACAAGCTGACGTCCGCAGTGGCCTTGTTAATGGTGAAGTCGACGGTCCCATTATCGTAAGTGTAGTCATAATGGTTGCCTGCTAGCCCACTAATCTTACCAACCGCCGTGCTGGTCAGCCTTACCTTATAGGTACCGGCATCAGTTGGCGCATCAATCTTTTGTCCCTGGGCATTAACGAATTCAAGGTCTTCTGGCTTCAGGTCATAGGTCTGCCCATTGGACAACGTGACTGTAATGCCGGTAACTGTGCCGCCCGCGCTTGGAATAACGGCGGAGCTACCAGTGTAGGTAGTTGAGCTTGCCCCATTCAACGTGATCGTTGCAGCAGCCTTGTTGATGTTGTAGGTACCTTCACCTTGATAAGTCCAGTTGTAGTTGGTATTACCAGCAATGGCATCCTGAACCTTGTGCCAACCATTTTTGGTTAATTGAACTTGGTAGGTACCAACTTCAGAAGGTGCTGAAATGACCCGGCCGCCTTGCAGGAATTGGTAGTCACCAGCCGTTAACCGCAGCGTACTTGGCAATGTAATCGTCGGTGCATTTGGATTATCACTAGTCACTGTTGGAACAAATTGGCTTGGGTCAATTGTTGCCGGGTTACCATTCCAGGTGACCGTTTCTGTCCGCCCACTTGACAAGGTAATCGTCGCGTTAGCCTTGTCGATCTTGTAGCTACCGGTGCCCGTGACTTGGACATTCGACCAGTCAAGGTTCTGGCTATTAACTGCCTTCACCTTAGCAAGACCAGCTGAGGTCAACGAAACGGTATACGTCCCGGCATCACTAGGGGCATCAGTGTAGGTATGACCATCCTTCGTCCATTCAAAGTCACCACTGGTCAACGTTACGGAGTTGTTACCTGGCGCCGTGATCGTAATGGTTGGAAGGTAACCACTAATTGGGGTCCCGTCGTAATTCTTTTCCGCAGTACCAGCCATTGAAGCACTCGGCGTGGCCTTAGTGACAGTGACACTGCCCGTACCAACATTAGTGAAGTCATAGCCGTAGTTATCAGCATCCACCTGGGCAATGTGTCGGCGACCCTGGTCACTTAACTCAACCTGGTAAGAATGACCGGCATTAGTGTTCGCACCAGTTGTCTGGTCGACAAACTGTAAGTCGCCGTCTTGCAGCGTGTAGGTCTCACCGTTGCCAAGCGTGACCTGGAACTGGGTAGGGTCAATTACTGCCGGTTGGCCTGTGTAAACAACACTTTCGTTACCAGCAAGCTTGACCGAGGTATCAGTACTCCGCATGATTGAGAGCGTCCCGGTCCCTGCACTTACCCAGTCGTAATTGCCAGTTTGTGATTCAAACTTCTGTAACCCGGCTGGACTTAACTTGATTGTGTAAGTGTCGATCTTGGTCGGGTTCGTCACTACCCGGCCTTGTGAATCGGTAATCACCACGTCCGCAGCCGTTAACTCAGCACCACTCGGGACAGTAATCGTTTGCCCATTATTAGTGGTAATGGATACAGGGAAGTTACCATAGTTAATCGTGACAGGATGACCATTGTAATTACTATCTTGACTACCACTAATCGTTGCGGTGGCCTTTGCCTTATCAATCGTGTAGGTAGCCTCACTTGAAATCGTCGAGTTACCATCTTGATCAGTCCACAGGATGATATTTTCTTTACCATAGTGTGCCTTGATGGCATCCTCACCCTGGGTGGTCAGTTTGATTTGGTAGTTACCAGCATTGGTAGGAAGGTCAGTTGACCAATCAGTGCCGTTAGTCGAGAATGCGACATCCCCACTCTTTAACTTGAGCTGGCTATTACCCGCGGTAGGACCGGTTACCGTGATATGGAGGGCATTATTCAGGTCATCCATGGTCAACGCACTACCGTTGTAGGTAATAGACCCAGTACCAGTTAACTTTGCAGTCGCTGTGGCCCGGTAGGTAACATTGATAACAATATTGTCACTATCTGGAGTAACGGTTTGTGATGGAACACTTGTTACTGGTTGGCCATTAATGTAGGCCGTATACCCAGGCTTGACAATGTCCGTACTATACTCACCGAAAGTTTGTTGAGCAACTGGTTCATTTGCCTTATGATCCCAATCCCCCGGAACAAAGTGCCAGATGTCTGGAACATAACCACCAAAAACAACCTTATTATCACCATAATCACCATTTACTCCCGTCCCCATATTAAGCTTAGCTTGACGCGTAAAAGTAACGTTTTGAATTACAGCAGTAAATTTACCAGTGGTTGGATTTTGAACATTAATCGTTCTGGTAATTGTCTTACTCCGCATACTGGTTGGTACATAAAATGTGGTTAGATCATTTCTCACGTACCATGTTCCATCGGTAGCATTTTGAAAATAATCTCCACCATTCGGGCCACCTAACGTTGTAGAAGTATGGGTTGGTTCTTCTCCTTGGATTACGGCTGTATACCCATCGATTGTAGGAACAACTACACTCCATGAACCACCACTTGGCAGGCACCATAGTCCTTGACCACTCTTTTTGTTACGCCGTTTGTAAAATTAAGTTAGAAAAATAAAAAGCCATTTGTGATAGACTT